>JAUYHV010000004.1 GCA_030689845.1 Dehalococcoidia bacterium | reverse complement strand
CCGAGTTTGACAAAGTTCCGACGTCTTTTTATTATTAAGTCCGTTTATGAAGTTTTATATGAACGGGTAAAGTATAGAACTTTGTTTTAAACGCAATTCTCCATGCTCGGGATAATACTGAATTTCGTATATAACAGTTAAGATAATTCAGTCTGGTTGGGATCCATTCATCCATAAATAATATTAAGGGGGATATAAATGGTGAAAAATAATGTAATCACTGATGAAAAGCAGGATGTCTTGATTCTCGGGGCGGGTATTGCAGGACTGGTGGCGGCAGTGGAGGCTGCCAGAGCGGGTTCAAAGGTAACCATTCTCGACAAATTAGAACCCATGGTGGGCAAAAAATTAGATAAATTATACTCTACTGGTGGAACGGCAAATGATACTTACAGGGCCGGTGGTGGTGGTATAGCAAGGTTCGCTCTTGATGGGCCGATTGAAGAATTATTGCAAAGGCACTGGGACATGGGGTGGGGACGGGTAGATATGAAGCTAATGAGAGCTTACCTCGAGAACGTTGATAAAGATTGCCTGTGGTTAAGGGATGATCTTAAGATTCCCTATCAGAAGTTGATTGGGGGGGTGAGAGTGCAAGGTAAAGGCCCGGCAATTTGCCCGTTTTTTTACAAGGTTTGCGAGCAACTGGGAATACGTATCATTTTCCAAACAAAAGCACTGAAATTAATCACTGAAAAGGGCAGGGTAACGGGCGCCAGGGTCCGGAACAGCAACGGGGAATTTGATTTTAAAGCCAGGGCGGTCATATTAGCCACGGGGAGTTTCACTGGTAATCATGAGATGATGATAAAATACGTTGGCCCCGAGATGAGTTATATTCCCCTGGTTACCGGATGCACCCAAAACACGGGAGACGGTCTTTTAATGGCAATGGAATTGGGAGCCAGACTTGAAAACCTGTCTGTCTGCCATGTTAGAACAACAGACAAACTCTTAGGGACAGGTCCATCACGCCATTTAGTTAACATTTACCCGCGGGGGATATATATTAACCGCAATTGCCAGCGTTTTATTGATGAAGGCACGGCTGACAGCGATATGATCGGTAACGCCATCGTTTACCAACCGGGGTTAGAGGCAGCCCTTATTTTTGATGATAAAGCCCGTTCCCTTTATCCTGAAGAATATGATACTTACCCGAAAAAAAATGAAGCAATTCAGGTGGCGCAAAACCTTGACGAACTGGCTGTAAAGATCAACCTGCCGCCTGAAAAACTAAAAGAAGTAATAGGTGATTTTAATGCGGCAGTGGATAACGGGAAGGCAGTAAATCTCCCGTTTCCCAAGACGGCAAAGGCTTTTACCATAGACAAACCTCCTTTTTATGCTTTTTCCCCAGTTTGGCCCGGGTTGAACCACCCCCTGGGAGGGCTGAAGATCAATACTAGGGCAGAGGTTTTAGACCTGGACAATGAGCCGATTCCAGGGCTTTTCGCCGCCGGTTCCATTGTAAATTGGGCTTTTGGGAAAACTTACCAGGTTGGGGACGTGACCACGTTTAAAGGAAGTTACCATGCAGGTTCATCGGGGGGACTAGCTGTTGCCCTGGTATTCGGGAGATGGGCAGGAATGTATGCCGCCCGGACCGAAAAGCCTTAACTGGCATAAAGAGGGTAACATAATGTCAATTGGGAAAAACAAACATATAATTAACCAGGATGTTTTAGTTCTGGGTGCGGGTTTAGCCGATCTTTCGGCTGCTATTGAAGCTTCAGATAAGGGCGCAAAAGTCACCATTATTGATAAACTACCTCCAATGGTAGAAAAAAGAAGAGAGGACCTCTACAAACCCGGGATAATAACAAACGATGCAGGAGCAACTTCCGGGCTGCCGATAGCTCTGGTTTTTGGCCGGATGGCCGGGGAAAACGCTGCCGCTGCTGTTAAGGAGAAACCGTAATCAGCGGTTGCCCACGGCCTTCTTTATTCTGCAACGGTATGCGTTGTACGGTAGGGAACCAGATACTGGATCGCGTAGATTATCAGGGTAAATAAGATTAAGGTTGGCACCATTGCTGGAATAAGGATCGTAACCGGGTAAATTGAGTTCGGGACATGCCTGCCACCATCCTTTTTGTGATGCGACTACTCCCGGAGCTATCTTATCTGTGATTTTGGCTTTTAAAAGAATACTTCCATAAGGAGTTTCCAGTCTAACGTCATCTCCATTTTTCACAGATAACCCTTCAGCAGTTTCGGGATGGATTTCAACGAATGGGTGAGGGGCTGACTTACGTAACGATGGTACAGACCGCTGTTGTCCGTGACAATATTGCAGCAATGAAGCGCCGATAAGAGTTAAGGGAAAATCCCGGGCAAGTTCGGGATTTTCCTTTTCATCGCACGGTGGCTCATGGTAAACCGGTAAAGGGCTGTAGCCATTATCTTTAAATTTTTGGTTGAACATCTCTACTTTGCCTGACGGAGTCTGAAAACCTTTTATTTCACCAGTAAGTTTGTCTACGTTTTTATATTTCTTATAGGAGATAGGAATATTTAAAGTAACACCTCCCGGACTGTTTCTCAGTTGCTCCAAAGTCAACCCCGATGGTTTCAGCATATAAGACAACCCCTCTTCCACCTTTCCATTCCAGAACTTGCTTCCTTCTTCCAGGCGGGTTGCCAGATCAAAGATAACTTCCATATCCGGTCGGGACTCATGCAGGGGAGGAAGTATGGCCGGCCGGTGCTGATATTGATAATAGCCATCCACACTTTCCCTGAACCCGGCCCGAAATGCTTCTCCCTCGAAAAATGTGGATATCGGAAGGACGATGTCAGCAAGCTCTGCTGAAGGTGTTAAAAACAAATCTCCATGGACATAAAACTCGAGTTTATTTAAGGCTTCCCTGCCCTTGGCGCTCTGGCTTGAATTCATAATCAAGTTACCGCCCAGGGAAACAAGTGCTTTCACGGAATAGGGTTTCCCGGTCAAAATTGCATTATAGAATTCCACTCCGGCAACTGATTCGGCTTGAGAAGCAGGCCCCAAAGGTCTCGTCTGCAACCCCAGTCGCTTCTTCCTTTGCTCAGGTGGCAGAAACTCAATCCCCTTGTACCGATTTGAAGGAGTGGCAGGCAATGCCAGATTACCTCCTTCAGAATCGTAGTTACCCGTCAAGGCATATAAAATGGCAACAGCTCTGTTCGTATATGTAGCATTAACGCTTTGCTCGATGCCCGTGTAAGTATGATAGCAAAATGGTTTAATCGTCCCCAGCATCCGCCCCGCCTGTTGTATTTTTTCCGCAGGGACTCCCGTAACAATCGCAGCTGCCGTCGGAGAATAGTGCTTTACCTGTTCTCGCAACAGGGTGAATACCGTGTCGCAGGAAATTGACTTGCCATCAATCCCTGGAACCTGATACTCGCCTTCAAGGGCGGGTGCTATGGAGTCGTTTATATATGTTCTGGTAACAACGTTATATATTGCTGGACTACAGGAATTTGTATCCCACACAACAAACGCGGAAGAATCACCGCTCGAGTCAATATCCCTGGCCGTTAACAGGTCTCCGGTGTCACGGCGGACAAGAAATGGTCCATTCGTCCATTGCAAGGCAAATTCCTTATCGAACAGGGTTTCAGTCAAAAGAAAATTAACAAGGCTCATAGCAAGAGCAGCATCTGTCCCGGGTTTCAACTGCAACCACAGGTCGGCCCGGGCAGCAGTTTCAGAGCGTCTGGGGTCTATTACCAGTAATTTTGCTCCTCTTTTCTGCGCTTTTACCACACTGTGAAAACGCTTGGGTGCCGTAGCGAAAGGATTAGCGCCCCAAAAAAGCATTCCGGCGGCATTGGTAATATCAGGAACCCCTATTCCCTCTTTTCCGTAGGTAAAATTGGAAGCATGATCCCTGTGCCACTGGCATACATGGGTTGTGGATATTGTGTTAGGAGTGTTGATAGCGTTAGCAAGGCGCCACAGCCAGTCCATAAAATCCCCAGCCGGAGACCCACCGGGGCCGGGGCGGCAAAAAGCTATTGACTCGGCGCCGTACCTGGCCTTTATCTCGCTAAGTTTTCTGGCCACGGTATTCAGGGCTTCATCCCAGCTGATCCTTTCCCAACCAGCATCGGGGGTACCCTTAGGAGAAGTTCGTTTCATGGGGTACTTCAAACGGTTTTTGTCATATACGAGTTCCGGCCCGGCGACTCCTTTGGGACATAAAGGGACCCACCGTGGACTATCTTTATCGGCTTCCACAGCAGTAAAAACACCGTCCCTGACAGAGCAAACGATGGGACACATTGAACCGCATAATGCGCAGTAACTTTTTATTTTTTTTGTTCCGATAGTTGTACTTACCATGAAAAGCCTCCACGATTATGAGTATTGTTTTCTACCATTGCTGTATTGTTTATTAAATATCCTTTGATATACCGCTATTTTAAAACGGGTTATATTAAATTGACACTCCCCTTAAGCCGTGTTTGCGGAAAAACACCCTGGATACCTTTTTTAAAAATAACTATGTAGCCAACTTGCTTACCCGGCACAGGTAAGATTTATATGGAATCGAGCCGTCAACAGGGTCGACTTCCACCGTGGGAACAAGGTTATTTATATTTGAACCCTCATCGGTGTAAGGATTATATCCCGGCAAGTTAAGTTCAGGGCATGGCTGCCACCAACCATGCTGGGAAAATACAACCCCGTATGCTACTCTATCTGTGATTATAGCCTTTAACCTGGCTTTCCCATATGGAGATTCTACCAGTACCCAGTCCCCTTGATTTATACTCAACTCGCTGGCATTTTCCTGGTTTATTTCCAGGAATGGGTGGGGGACAGCTTTCCGGAGAGACGGGATAGACCGGTGTTGCCCGTGACAATATTGGAGGAGTTTACGGCAACTGAAAATCAACGGGTATTCTTTAGCTAATTCCCGTCTGGATACAGGGCTCATGGCCGGTTCGACATAGTTTGGCAGCGCGTCGTACCCGTGGTCCTTGAATTGCTGCGAAAATATCTCAATCCTCCCGGAAGGTGTTGGGAATCCCTGTACGCTACCCGTAACAGGGTTTATTCTTTCGTATTTTTTATATTCCGTCGGGAAATTATATGAAATTCCTCCGGGGTGTTTTTCCAGTTCCTGCAACGTCAATCCCAGGGGTTCCATCTGGTAATTAAAGGCAGAGTCAATGTTCCCATTCCAGAAATATTTTCCAACACCCAGTTTTTTTGCTAACTGGAATATTATTTCCATGTCCGGTCGCGAATTATGAAGTGGAGAAATTACCGGCGGCCGGTACTGTACATGCTGGATATGGCGCCTGTTTTCCAGGGAAAAGGGAAAATTCAGCCTGAATGTAGGACTTTCGAAAAAGGTAGAAGCAGGCAAGACGATATCGGCGAGGTTCGCTGAAGGGGTTAAAAAAAGCTCTACCTGAGCAAAGAAATCCAAGGACCTTAACGCTTTTAATGCATTTAATCCTTGACAGCCATCCATAACGATATTACTTCCAAAAGCAACTACTGCTTTAATAGGGTATGGCTTTCCCGTCATGATCGCATTAAATAATTCATAGCTGTGGACCGAACCCGGTAATCCTGGTGGTCCAAGGGGGAATTTTTGTATCCCTAGAATCTTTCGCTTCATTTCCGCTGTAATTAATTCCATGCCGCGTACAGGGTTATTGGGGATTAACGGGTAAATTACGTTACCGCCCACAGAATCATAATTACCTGTTAATGAATATAAAATAGATAGAGCCCTGTTCGTTTGAACACTATTAGTGTGCTGTTCCAACCCGTTATGAATGGAGTAGCTCACCGGCTTATTTGAGAATAATATTCTCGCTGCCTCTATTATATTTTCATACGGCACACCCGTTATACTGCTAACTTTTGCGGGTGGATAATCGTCCACCAACTCTTTTAAAAGCTGCAACACGGTATCGCACTCAATAACTTCACCCACCATGCGGATGGAACACGAACCAAAGAGAGTTGGAATAATGTCTGCTTTCCCGTAATTCCTTGTATCGATGCGATAGGCCTGGGGATTATTTTCGACCGGGTCCCAGACAACATAATTACCAGGGCTGAATTTTCCAGACACATCCGCAGTATCCAGAAGTTTCCCGGTGTCACGGCGCACAAGAAACGGAGCGTTGGTCCATTTTGTTACAAATTCTTTATCGAACAAATCCTCGTTGATAATCACGTTTAACATGCCAAGTATAAGGGATCCGTCGGTGCCTGGACGAGGCTGCAACCACAAATGGGCCCTGTCTGCCGCTTCTGTTCTTCGTGGATCAACCACAACAAGCTTGACGCCACGGCGCAGGGCATTTCTGATCTCCCGCACGTAATCCCTGGCAGTCGCGTACGGATTATGACCCCACAAGACGATGCAACGGGTATTTTTAAATTCCGGTTTGGCTGTCGGTTGAAGACCATAGGTATACTTACTTCCGCTATCCCGGTTCCATTGGCAGATGTGTGTTGTAGACAGGGTATTCGGTGTTCCGAAGGCATAGGCAAGCCGGCTTACATAATCATCAAAAAGGGAAGCCGGCGATGAACCTACACCTGGACGGCTGAAGGCAACACATTCAGGACCAAACTGCTCTTTTATATCCTTTAGTTTACCGGCTATGCTGTCCAGGGCTTCTTCCCAGGTGATAGGCTGCCAACCAGGATCAGGATCGTCCTTGGGATTTGTTCTCCTCATGGGATGGCGCAACCGCTGACTGTTATACACCAGTTCCGGTCCGGCCAGCCCCTTCGGGCAAAGATCATTTGCGTTGGGATGTTCCTTATCGGCTATTATCCTGGTTAATCTTCCATTCTCCACCTGACAAATAATGGGGCAAAGAGAAACACACTGGGCACAAAAACCCTTTTTATAAGATATTGTGTTGCCGCTCATTACCGACTCCTTCCCGTAAAATAACTGAATCCAAGCCGACCCGGTAATTTAATAAATAAATATCGTTAAGGCAATTCATACAAACGAAAGTTTGTTACGAAGTAATATTGTCCCCCGAGAAAAGCCTGTTAACCCGGGTAATCTCTCACCATTATAGCAAGGAAACTACAGAGGTCGTTTTTTAATAATAACAAAACCAAGACTTAACCGGTGATTTCATCTATTATACGTAATGCCAATAAAAATGGCGCCAACATCAACAATAGGGTCACCTAAAATCGAACAGGTATTTCATTTTCAATTTCCACTTCTTCCCGGGTAACCAGGCACTTATAAGCGAATGCTTTTACACCTTCAGCCATTGCTTCCCGGAAAACTTTCCCGAAATTAGGGTCTGAATTGTCATCCGGGGTAAAACCACCAGCGTCGTTTCTTTGTACAACAAAAATAACAGCAGCTTCCATACCCTTATTAGCTGCATCCATTAATGCTTCCAGGTGCCTGGCTCCCCTGCTTGTTACAGCATCGGGAAACATAGCTGTACCATCAAATACTTTTGTAACGGATTTAACCTCGATAAGACATTCAGCCCCGTTGTTACATACCTGAAAATCAAGGCGGCTTTTCCCGTAAGTTACCTCTCTGCGAAAAGAATTAAAGTGTTTGAAAGGTAGCAATTTGCTTTCCCTCAATGCTTCTGCAACCAGGTCTCCGGGTAACCGTGCGTCAACGCTTATTAAAGTGCCGCAGTCTGATACCAGCACCATATCGTAAGCTGTTTTGCGTTCCTTCCGGTTACGGGCAAGAAGGAAAACCTCTTTACCTTCCACCAGCACTTCCTTGAGCCTGCCGGAATTAGCTAAGTGAGCCGTAATTCTTATGCCGTTAAGGTCAACAAGCACTGCAAACCTATTAAGCCGTGAAAGGAATAAAGCCTTTTTCAGCGGCTCAATAAATCTCACTGGACGGCACTTTTAACCGGAAGTAGTTTGTGAAAAAATACGGGTCCCTTTATTATCAGGCTTTCACAAACTGGTAGGATATTTTTCCCTCCGCCAGGTTCAGACGTTCCGCCCTGAGCTTCATGCCAACTTTTATGTCTCCCGAAGGGATTGTTTTATCCAGGCGGCCGAAAACCCTTATTCCCTCGTCGAATTCGACAACCGCCAGTGTGTAAGGAGTATCGTTTTCAAATCCACTGGGCCCATAGTTAACCTGGGTAAAGGTCAAAAGTGTACCAGACTCCGATAAACTGGTCCATTCCACTTCGGTAGTCAGGTCGTCGGCACATTGTACCCTCGGGGGAAAATATACACGACCGCATTTTTTACACCTTGTAGCTGAAACCTGTCCCTTTTCCAGGTAGTTTATAAAGTCGGCTGCTTTGGTCTCTGTGGTAAAGCTAACGGTTCCAAATCTTTCGAAACCCATTGGTGGTTTACCTCCCTAAGATTGTAACATTTCCATAAATACCCACTCCCCCGATGTTGTGTACCAACCCTATTGTTGCCTTTTTTACTTGAATGTCTTTTCCTTCACCTCTAAGTTGTTTTACAATGGTTCTGACCTGAGAACCTCCGGTAGCTCCGATAGGATGGCCTTTTGACAGGAGACCTCCATCCACATTAACGGGTATCTTGCCATCGAGATAGGTCTGTTTTTCATCTATAAGCTTCGGTCCCTCCCCGGGGCCAGCAAACCCTAAATCTTCGTAAGCAAGGATTTCCGATATGGTGAAGCAATCATGTACCTCTGCCACATCAATGTCTTCCGGTCCTATTCCAGCCATATCGTAAGCTTGCTTTGCAGCATTCTTCGCACAACTGAGACCTGTCAGCACTTTTCTTCCGCTCATTGAAGTGCTGTCAGTTGCTGAACCCAACCCCATAATCCAAACGGGTTTTCCTGTCAGTTTTTCTGCAACACCCTTGCTGGCAAGGATGATACATGAAGCTCCATCAGCATTAGCACAACAGTCGAACCGTTTAAAAGGAGTTGTTACAGGCTCGGATTGCATAATTTCTTCAAGGGTCAGTATTTTTCTGTACACTGCCTTGGCGTTTAGAGAGCCATAAGATGAATTTTTTACCCTTACCTTCGCCATTTGCTCTTCCGTTGTTCCATAGGCCGCCATGTGGGCCCGTGCATACATCGCATACCCCGCAGGCATGGTGAGTCCAAAAGGAGATTCCCATATGATGTCGCCACCTCGCCCCATACGTTCTGCTGCATCCCTTGAGGATAGTTCAGACATTTTTTGAAACCCGATTACAGCAACAACATTATGAAGGCCGGACTTTATCAGGGAGTATCCAACCCTTAGCCCGGTGGTACTAGAGGAACACACCGTCTCAACATACATCGTAGGATTAGGTATCAGATTCAGGTACTCGGCGATGACTCCAGCCGGGCTCCTTTGTTTGTCATATTCCGGGGCAGAGCATATTATTGAGGCTTCTATTTGGTTTGATTTTAACTTCAAACCTTCCAAAGCTTCAGAAAATGCTAAAAAGCAGAGTTCCCTCACTGCCATATCGCTGCCGCGAACAAATGCGCTCTGACCAACCCCAACAATGGCTACGTCCTTTTCCATAGAATGTCTCCTTTCCGTTATACGGTTTAGGTAACTGCTTAGTTGTCAGGCGTTTATGATATTTGGAACAATCATTTTGTCGGTTGGCAACGATAATAACTCTGGAAGTGCGGAACCATAAAAAGCCGGATAATTTTCAGCACGCGCACATTATTTCAAAACTTTGAAGCAATATTCAGTCGGTAATAATAAGTCGGCTTTTATATTAAACGCCTCGGAATACTCGAACCTCGGAAAATGTTGAGTTATGTGGTTGCAAAATGTTTAAGACGTACCGAGAACCGTATTCAGCCTTCGTTATTTAATAATAATATATTTGCCCAGTTTGATTATAACATTACCCTATTACTCAGGCTACTTTCGGTAAATCGGCCAGGGCCTTCTTAACCAGAGCTTCGGGATATTCATAATCTTCGAGCTTTCCAGTCAAATAATCATCATATGACGTGAGATCGAAATGACCGTGCCCGCTCAGGTTAAAAAGGATTGTCCGGGACACTCCTTCATTTTTGCACCGAACAGCTTCGTCTATCACGACTTTTATTGCGTGAGTGGGTTCGGGAGCAGCAATGATGCCTTCGTTTCTGGCAAATTGAATCCCTGCTTTGAAAGCCGCATTTTGGTGAACGGCTACGGCTTCAATGATGCCCAGGTTGCCCAGGTGGCTGACAATTGGTGCCATGCCATGGTAGCGTAAACCACCTGCGTGTATGCTGGGCGGGACAAAGGTGTGACCCAGGGTATGCATTTTCAATAAAGGTGTCAAACCAACCGTGTCTCCAAAATCATAGCAATATGGTCCCTTGGTAACCGTAGGACAGGCCTCAGGTTCCACTGCAATAATCCTGATCTTTTTTCCCTGTTTGATCTTGTCTCCAGCATAAGGTAAAAACAGACCGGCAAAATTACTTCCACCGCCTATACAACCCACGACAATATCAGGATAGTCTCCAGCCATCTCCATTTGCTTTTTTGTTTCAAGACCAATAACCGTCTGGTGCAGCAAAACGTGGTTCAACACGCTACCAAGAGAATACTTGGTATCTTCACGGCCGGCGGCATCTTCAACCGCCTCGCTGATAGCTATCCCAAGGCTACCGGGAGAATCCGGATCCTGGTTCAGAATAGTCTTGCCTGCATTTGTGTCAGTACTTGGGCTCGGGACTACTTTTGCACCCCAGGTTTCCATTAATATCCGCCGGTAAGGCTTTTGATTGTAGCTTACCTTAACCATGTAAACCTTACACTCAAGACCAAAAAACATGCATGCCATGGCCAGAGCACTGCCCCATTGTCCAGCTCCGGTTTCAGTAGCCAGCCTTTTCACTCCCTCTTTTTTGTTATAATAGGCCTGAGCGACTGCCGTATTCGGTTTGTGACTGCCGGCCGGACTAACGCCTTCATATTTGTAATAAATTTTTGCTGGAGTATCCAGGGCTTTCTCCAGACGCCTTGCCCTGTAAAGTGGACTCGGTCTCCATAAATGATAAATTGATTGAACTTCTTCAGGTATTTCAATAAAAGGTTCGGAACTGACTTCCTGCATTATAAGAGCCATGGGGAAAAGGGGAGCCAGATCGGCAGGTCCAAGGGGTTGCCCGGTACCTGGATGAAGCGGTGGCGGCAGGGGAACAGGCAAATCAGGGAGGATATTGTACCATGATGTCGGCATCTCTTTTTCGCTCAGAAGATATTTCGTGGTTTCCATCTGTACTCCTTATTATTTTGTATTCAGTTTATTGTTATTGATATGAATACGGTTAATAAATTGTGATAAGTTAAATGGTATCCAGGCCTTTGCGTATGCCATCAATCCAGGTAAGAAGTTCATGGTTGTCAGGTTCATTCAATAGCTGAACGAGGCGACTACCTATTATAACACCGTCGGCAACCCTTCCAACCCGCGTGGCCTGTTTTTCAGTGGAAATGCCGAAACCAACACACAAAGGTTTGTTTGTCTTGAGTTTTACCCTTTCAACGAACTGTTCCAGGTCTGACGGTAGTGAATCTCTTGCACCGGTTACGCCTGTAAGGGATACCATATATATAAATCCCCTGGTTTTATCGGCAATCATCTCAATACGGTAATCAGGCGAATTGGGTGCAATCATATAAACGATATCTAATCCTTCTTTAACGGCTATTTCATCGATTTCCTCAGCTTCGTTAACAGGCAGGTCGGGTATTAATAAACCGTCTACGCCCGCCGCCGCAGACTCACGACAAAATTTTTGCAGACCCATGGCCAACACCGGATTGTAGTAAGTTAAAAAAACTATCGGCGTATCAACCCTTTTTCGTATATCTGCAGCTATTTTTATGCATTTCCCAGGAGTTATGCCGGCTTTTAGAGCAGAATAGCTGGCGTTTTGCAATGTTACTCCGTCCGCAAGGGGGTCTGAAAAAGGTATTCCTAATTCAATAATATCGCATCCATGCTCAACAAGAACCGGAACTATCTCAAGGGTAGCCTCAATACTCGGATAACCGGAAGTTAAAAAAGCGATGAGGGCTTTGTGGTTTCTATCTTTGAAAACGTTTTCCAGACGGCTCATTATTCCAATCCTGCCATTTTATAAACTGTGTCAAGATCTTTATCACCGCGACCTGAAAGGTTAACAACAATAATCTTGTCACCAGGCAAATCCCTGGCAAATTCAGTTGCATAAAAAATGGCATGAGCGGGCTCCAGGGCAGGGATTATACCCTCGGTCCTCGATAAAAGCATAAACCCTTCCAATGCCTGTTTATCCGTAGCCGTTGTATAGGTAACTCTCCCTGTATCTTTCAAATAAGCATGTTCAGGCCCTACTCCAGGGTAATCCAGGCCTGCGGAGATACTTGATGTATCCATAATTTGTCCGTTTGAATCCTGGAGAAGGTAGGATTTCGAACCGTGAAGAACGCCCACTTTCCCTTTGGTAAGAGAAGCAGCGTGCTTATCTTTATCCAGCCCTTCACCTCCTGCTTCTACCCCTATCATTTTAACGGAAGTATCGTCCAAAAAAGGATAAAATATACCGATGGCATTGCTTCCACCTCCGACACAGGCAACAATGTAATCCGGCAACTTTTTATAAGTTGCCATTATTTGTGCCCTGGTTTCACGGCCTATTATAGATTGGAAGTCTCTCACTATCATGGGGTAGGGGTGTGGACCTACTACAGACCCGATGAGATAGTAAGTATCATGGACATTGGTAATCCAATCCCTGATGGCTTCACTGATGGCTTCTTTAAGCGTTCTACTTCCACTGGTAACAGACCTCACTTCTGCGCCGAGAAGTTTCATCCGAAAAACATTTGGTGCTTGCCGTTTAATATCCTCTTCGCCCATATAGACAACGCATTTCAGGTTCAATAAGGCACAAACAGTAGCCGCGGCTACACCATGCTGCCCGGCACCTGTTTCTGCGACAACCCTTTTTTTACCCATTTTTTTTACCAGAAGAGCCTGGCCTAAGGCGTTATTTATTTTATGGGCACCGGTATGGGCAAGATCCTCCCTTTTCAACAAAATAGTTGCTGCACCAGACAGTGAAGATAGTCTCCGGGCATGATATAAAGGGGTAGGACGACCAGCGTAATTTTGTAATAATCCTTCCAATTCCACCCAAAAGTCCTTATCCGCACAGGCCTCTGCATAGGCCATGTTTAATTCCGACAGCGCTGGTATTAACGTTTCGGGGACAAATTGTCCTCCGTACTGTCCAAAATGTCCAAAAGCATCTGGTATTTTCATAAATATTGGCGTTTCATCAAGTGCATTTTAACTTGAGGTTTTACTGCTGTTACTTTTTGCTGCCAGTATAAAAGCAGCGATTTTCCCGGCATCTTTTATCCCCGGCCTGGATTCGACACCGGATGACACATCCACTGCATAGGGATTCGCCTCTTTAATCGCTTCTTCGACGTTCTCGGGTGTAAGCCCACCGGAAAGGATAATCTTACCATATTTTTGGGCTTCCTTCGCAATACTCCAATTAAAGGTTCGTCCCGTTCCACCCGCTTGCCCGGGAAAATAGGTATCCAGCAGGTAAGCCTCAACCCTGTATTTCGGCAAGTAACTTAGGACTCTTTTATCTTTAACCCTAAAAGCCTTAATGACCCCCTGTCTAAACTCCTGGCAGTATTCAGGGCTCTCATTTCCATGAAACTGAAGCTTTTCAAGTTTACAATCATTTATCGCACTTAAAACGAAATCCCTATCGCTATTAACAAATACGCCCACCGTGACTATCTCCGGCGGCAGGTCGGAAATAATCTTCTTAACCCGTTCGGCGTTTACCTGGCGGGGACTGGGTGAAAAAATAAAACCGAGCATATCGGCCCCGGATTCAACAGCTACCCTGGCATCCCGAATATTTGTTATACCGCAAATCTTTACAATCAATTTAAAATAAGCCCTACCAATATTCACCTGTAACGACAGGTGGAGTATGTCAAATTAATTTTAACTGTAAACCACACACAAAATAAAAATCTAAGATGCTAAATCTAACAGGCACCTTATTATTTCCTCAGGTTTCTCACTTGTCACAAGCGCTTCCCCCACCAGAATGCCTTTAACACCGCAGGCATATAAACTTGCGGATTGTTCTCGTGAAGAGATTCCGCTTTCACTGATAACTATAACACCAGCAGGAACATATCTGCTTAGTTCCAAAGTAGTCTTTAGATCGACAGTGAAATCCGCCAGGTTCCTGTTGTTGATACCGACAACCAGGGCTCCGGCGTTCAAAGCTTTTCCTAATTCTTTTTCATTGTGCGTTTCCACCAGGGCTGACATACCTAAGGCGTGCGTTAATTCGATTAGTTCTTTTAACTCATTTTCTCCCAGGATACTCGCTATTAAAAGTAAGGCATCAGCCCCAAAGAACCTGGACTCGTAAACCTGGTACGGGTCAATAATGAAGTCTTTTCGTAACACCGGGAGGCTTATATTTTGCTTTACGGCCGCCAGGTCATCCAGGGATCCGTGAAAAAACTCAGGTTCGGTCAAGACAGATATTACACCCGCACCCCCCGCGACATAGCGCTGCGCCATCCCCACAATGTCCATTTCTTTATTAAGCCACCCTTTACTCGGTGAAGCCCTTTTTATCTCAGCAATCAAAACAAAATCGGATTCCCGAAATGGAGATGTAAAATCAAGGTAAGCAAATTCACCTTCAGGAGGTACCATTAAGGTATCCAACGGTTTTTGTTTTTTTCTGATATTCAGATCCGAACGGACACTCCCTAATATCTCGTCTAAGAAATGTATTTGATTCACAGTTGAAAACCGGTTCCTAATCCAACTTCTGGCTGAATGTTATTAAGTTCTGCAGCTTATCTACAGCTTTACCGTTATCGATGGTGCTTGCTGCTATATTGATGCCTTCGTTAAAATCCTTGGCAGTGCCTTCAGCAACGAGCACAGCAGCAGCGTTCAGTAAAATGACATCCCGTTTGGCCCCTTTTTTCCCGCCCAGGAGTTCCCTGACTTCTCTTATATTTTGCTGGGGGTTTCCACCTTTGAGCGCCTCTAAATTAGCCCTGGGAAGGCCGTATTCCGTTGCCTCAATGGTAAAAGTACTCACGGTTCCCCCCTGTAACCGGGTGACTATATTCATTCCGGTTGTTGATAGTTCGTCCATCCCGTCAGCTCCGTGTACCACCATCGCACTTTCGCTGCCAAGGAGGTTCAAGACCTGTGCTAGGGGAGCCGTGAGCTTTTTGTCGAAAACTCCGATTAGTTGAATTGAAGTAAAAGCGGGGTTTGTCAGGGGGCCGAGTATGTTAAATATCGTCCTGACACCGAGTTCCCGCCTCGGGGCGGCAGCATATTTCATGGCCGGATGAAAGGCAGGGGCAAATAAAAACCCGATTCCCACCTCATCTATACATCGGGCTACAGAGTCGGGAGATAATTCTATTTTAACTCCGAGCGCTTCAAGCAAATCAGCGCTGCCGCATTGACTTGAGACTGAACGGTTTCCATGTTTAGCCACTTTAAGCCCTGCTCCGGCTGCTACAAAAGCCACCAGTGTTGAGATATTGAAAGTACCAGTGGCATCGCCGCCGGTTCCACATGTATCAACCAGTCTCTTACTCTCAGGTTTCACCCTCAGGGCATTATTTCTCATAACCCCCGCACAACCGGCTATTTCATCGATGGTCTCGCCTTTCATTCTGAGAGCGATGAGGAAACCGCTAATCTGATTCGGTGTCGCATCGCCGCTCATTATGTCTTTCATAACTGCTTCAGTTTCTTGCCGGTCCAGGTCTTTTCTGTCAAGTAATTTTGCAATAGCTTCTTTAATCATTCAATTAACCTGCCTGCGCAACTTTTTTTATCTCAGCCATGTGAACTGCTTCCTTAAGTACTTCCATTTTTTTCAGCGTTTCCTGGTACTCTTTTTCAGGGTCCGAGTCTGCAACAATTCCCGCCCCGGCCTGTAAAAAGACCCGGTCTTTTTTCATTACAATAGTACGAATAGTGATGCATGTATCCATATTCCCGTTAAATCCAAAATACCCTACAGCACCAGCGTAAGGTCCTCTGCGTGTCATTTCAAGTTCCTCAATTATTTCCATAGCTCTTACCTTTGGAGCGCCGCTGACAGTCCCGGCGGGAAAACATGCCCGCATCAGACTGAATGCGTCGTGATTTTCCTTCAACTCTCCCGTAACTGAGGAGACAATATGGATTACATGGGAATATTTTTCTGTTGTCATGTATAACGGTACATTAACGGTACCGAATTTACATACCCTGCCTATGTCATTTCTTCCCAGGTCTACCAGCATTGTATGCTCTGCCCGTTCCTTCGGGTCTGACAATAAATCAGAGATTAATTCCGAATCCTCCCCGGGATTCGCTCCCCGGGGTCTTGTTCCTGCAATTGGTCTCGTCTCTGCCTGCCTGTCAATCAATCTCACGAGCATCTCAGGAGACGACCCGATAAGCTGAAAATCATGGAAATCAAGAAAAAACATATATGGAGAAGGATTTAACATACGTAAAGCCCTGTATATAGAAAATGGCTCTGCTGTGGTGCGACTTTGTAACCGTTGCGAAAGCACTACTTGAAAGGCATCTCCTGACTGGATATATTCTTTTATCCTTTCAACGGCTTCCTTATATTTATCCCGTGAGAAATTGGAGGTCATCTCAGTGGCGTTTTCTGAAATATTTCCCCCTTTACCATTGAAATGAGCAGCAGCAATGGGCCTTTCCAACATTTCAACGATTTCATCTATTTTATTTTGAGCCTCTAATTCGTCATTTGATGAACCAGTATCATTCATTATGGAAACTATTTTCATTTTTTGAGTTACGTGATCAAATATAACCATCGAATCAGTAATTAAAAAGACTCCTAACGGAAGTTTCATTTCATCTTCTGAGGGGAGCCCGACTTTTTCAAAAAAACTTATCATATCATATGATAAGTACCCTACAGCACCGCCACAAAAAAGAGGGAGCTCCGGTGTTTCTACGATTTGGTACTGAACCAGTAATTCCTTTAACAGATGGAGAATATCAGGACCCTGCCGGGGTGGGCCAAGTTTCTTAATAATGGCCTCACTGTTAGTAATGACCTCAGCACTGCCCTCATAGGCTTTTATCACCATTGATGGATTTATCCCTATAAAGGAATAACGCCCTAATTGCTCCCCCCTTTCAACGCTTTCAAGGAGGAAACAAGGGTTTTCATTTCTTAACTTAAGAAACACAGAAACCGGTGTTTCAAGGTCTGCAGAAAGCTCCCTGAATATCGGCTTTAAGCGTATAATATTATTTTTCCTTTGTGGCGAGTTCATTAATTTGTTGATTTTACTTCCTATAATAAATAAAAAAAAGCCCCGCCCTAAAGGGGCGAGGCTTTTAGCTCCGCGGTGCCACCCTTTTTGCCATTGAACCATAAAACTACGGGATCAATGGCCCCTCATTATCCGGATACACCGATAGTTCGTAACTATCCCTATATCCTGAGCTTTGATAACGGTGCTCTCTCCGTCCTAACCTACTCGTTGGTACTTTCAGCCGGCAGCTCCCAGGACCATTCAGCCTCTGCGCCAGCACCGGTTCCCAGCTTCTCCGGCTCTCTGTAGCTTCGCTTAAAGCCTACTATTCCTGTTCTCAGCCTTTTTGTTACCCAGTTATTGTAACAACTTTTAACCTTTTGTCAAATCCTGTTTGAGAAATTAATGTTTAACAACATGTTAATAAAAAGCATCAAGTGCATCAAAACAGGTAACAGTTCGAATAAGGTCTTTATGTGCTTTCATTATGCACCTGTCCATTACCACGCGTAATCCAGCTTTCCGGGCTTTTTCGGCCGCTTCATCGTTACGGACTCCTTCCTGCATCCAAACAGCCTTTGCTCCAATTTCAATGCTGAAATCAATTATTGGCAGGACGTCCTCGGAACGGCGAAAGATATCCACCACGTCAACAGGCTGAAGTATCGACTTCAGGTCCGGGTAACATGGTTCACCCAAAATCTCTTTTTCACCCGGATTAACAGGAAATATTTTGTAACCTTTTTCCTTTAAATATTTGGCAACTCTATAACTGGGGCGTTCAGGTTTTGATGAAGCCCCCACGATGGCAATGGAACGCGCGTTCCTTAAAATAACGTTTTCCTCGTTTTCCAAAGCACAACCCCCTTTTTTATGCTGGAATAATTTGCAGCCCTGTTAAGGGTCTATTAATTCTGTTTTTGAATTCCCCTGGACTAATGATTCCACGCCTCCGTTGCCCTGTTTTTTTTACCAGAATATTTAACCAGGGCGGCGATGGAGGCGACTGCCTTATCAGGCAAGGTATAAGCTGGAATTCCCATCCTTGTTAGCAACTGCATGCCACTTCGTTCCCTGGTGGGGTGCCCCGGGAAAACAAAAATGGGTTTTTGGTGTTTGTCCCTAACTTTGACCAGGGCATTGCCCAGTTCCTCATTTATAGGCATAAATGTCATAAATAAGCCGATGTCTACATGGTCCATCAGGATGTTAAGACACTCATAGAATACAGGGATCTGGTCCGGCGTCTGTATCCATCCAACATCCACAGGGTTCGCCGTATCCGGTAAAGCAGGAGCAACCGGCAATAGTATTTTTTTCATTTCCTGTTGCGCTTCCACCGATAAGCGTGGAAGTTCAAGTCCGGCAGTCTCACAGGCGTCAGCACAGGCAACGGAAGCAGCTCCTCCGCTCGACAGCATGCCAACTCTATTACCTGCCGGGAGGAGCGGACCGCTCATGGCTACCAATGTGTCGGTTAGCTCATCTATATTTCGAACCGAGATGACTCCAGCGGATTTCATGGCCGCTTCAAAAACCATGTTGTTGCCAGCCAGCGAGCCTGTATGGGAGCGGACTGCGGCTACCCCTTGATTACTTTTACCACCTTTCCAGACAACGACAGGTTTCAGCCGGGATATTTCCGCGGCCAGCTTAACGAATTCTTTGGGCCGCCTTAGTCCTTCAACATAACAACCGATTACCTTGGTATCGTGGTCAAAGGCAAAATATTCCAGCAGGTCCTCAATTCCAATGTCGCTCTGGTTACCGATACTGACAACTTTGTTGAAATGCAATCCCCTCTCATGCCCGTGGAGAATAGTGTTTTCCGTCGCCCACCCGCTCTGTCCCACAAAACTTATTGACCCGCTCTCAAACTCTGGAGTAACGAAAGGTATAGCCGTATTGAACCTGGAACCGGGAGAGAATACACCCATGCAGTTAGGGCCGATTATTCGGGGACCGCCTGACCGGGCTATTTTAACCAGCTGCTTTTCCAACTCTTTGCCCCCGTCCCCGAGTTCCCCGAACCCGGAAGTATGGACTATTGCAAACCTGACCCCTTTTTCTTTGCATTGATTAAGGACTTCAATAGAACCTGACGCCGGTACTGCAACTAAAGCAACGTCCACCTCATGGGGAACATCCAAAATACTTGGATATACCTTAAGTCCTTTGATTTCCGATTCCCTCTTGTTAATCGGAAAAACCTTACCCTGGTAATTCCCTTCAAGAATACTTTTCAACAGGATGCCACCACCACTTTTTTCGTACTTAGAAGCCCCAATAATTGCGACAGATGAAGGATTAAATAATAAATCCATATTTTCTATCAACGAATACCCCTGTCCTTACTGAAAAATATCGAGTGGTGATTTTGAACATCAGGAACTTTAGGAGACTGAATTATACCAGTTTGGGGAACGTTTTACAGAACAATCTCAGGCCAAACCTATTGAAAAACAACATCCCTGTGGAGTATGCTAAGGGGTCTTAAAAGAACAATCCAGGTAGAGTTATTATTTTCTAAGAAAGGGTAACATTAAAACAACCGGGGATATTTTATTATAAAAAGGAGGAATCGGTGGCCTACTATAAAGATTTAAAAGAATATATTGAACGGTTAGATTCCCTGGGGAAACTGGTCAGGATAAAAAGGGAGATCAATAAGGATACCGAGTTGATGCCCCTGGTAAGATGGCAATTTCGTGGACTCCCCGAAAGTGAAAGAAAAGCCTTTTTGTTCGATAATATAGTTGATGTCCGGGGGAAAAAATTCGACATGCCGGTGGTAGTTGCCTGCCACGCAGCCTCGAGAGAAATATACGCTATTGGTATGGGGTGCGAAAAGAGCGAAATCATGCAAAAATGGGACTATGCACAACTTAATCCAATCAAACCTGTAATAGTTAAAGACGGCATTGTCCATCAAGAGGTACACACCGGAGATAAACTCCTTGAGCATGGAGGACTCGACGAGTTCCCTGTTCCGATTTCTACCCCGGGAATCGATAACGCGCCGTATTTAACTGCGGCTAACTGGGTAACAAAAGACCCGGATACAGGTATAAGGAACATCGGGAACTACAGGTCCATGGTAAAAAGCCAGACCAGAACGGGGGTCTACTGTGAAGATCCCCAGCATTTGAACATCCACTGGCAGTTATGCAGAGCTAAAGGTATTCCGTTAAAAGCAGCCGCAGTCCTGGGAGCGCCGCCAAGTTTGGCTTACGCAGCCACCGCGAAATTGCCCTACGGAGTAGATGAGTATGACATCGCCGGGGGAATAGCCGGAGAACCTCTTGAACTGGTGAAATGTAAAACAATTGACCTCGAAGTCCCCGCATCGGCCCAGATAGTACTTGAAGGGGAAATTCCCACGGATTCCCTGGAAAGGGAAGCGCCTTTTGGAGAATTCACAGGATACGTTGGAAAAGAGAGCCTCACGATGTATTTCAATGTGCGGTGTATAACCCACTGTAAAAAACCCGTGTACAATGCCTTTCTCAGCCAGTTCCCTCCAAGCGAAAGCAGCAAGTTAAGAGGAGTTGCTTTTGAAGCAGTCTTTTATAAGTTCCTTAAACACGATTGCGCCATCCCGGGAATCCTTGACGTCGCGTTTCATGAAAGCAGCGGCAGTGAGCAGTATTGTGTAATCCAGATGAAGCAAAGCCATCAATCCCAGGTATGGCAGGCGTTAAATGGGGTGGTTTCCCGGCACCCCTGGTACAGAAAGATAGTCGTTGCCGTTGATGATGATATCGACCCCCGTGATGCTGATTCAGTTAACTGGGCTCTGAGTTTCCGTATGCAGCCCCACAGGGACATGCGAATTGTCACCGGAAGAGCAAACGACATTGATCCCTCGGCTGCTCCCATGGGCGACCCCGATAGGATGTATCCTAAGCCTGATGGTTGCTCGTCAGTCCTTATCAATGCCACCCGGAAATGGGCTTATCCGCCAACCTCTCTGCCCAAAGAGGAGTACATGGTTAGAGCCAGGCAAATCTGGGAAGAGGAAGGCCTTGGCAATCTGGTACCCAGGGTCCCATGGCATGGTTACCCCCTCGGTCACTGGACAGAGGAAAATGAACTGGAGGCCCGTTTAGCCATGACTGGCAGGTATTTCGAGACAGGCAAGAAGATTGAACAACAAAGAATATACCTGGATAAGCAGGCGTAGTTTAAAACGCAAATATTCCTTTTGCTCGTTAATAAACTTAGAGGATGATAATTACTGTACACATATGATTTTGGTCAGGGCGTTAGTCTTAACATAAGCAGTATTTTGTGAATTACTGGTCTATAATGTTAAAATATACAGGTAAAAAGTATTGACAATTCGGAAAGACATATTAAAATCCAGTAAGAGTTAAGGGACCCCAGCACCCCGTCGTGGAAACAATTACTAAAACGAACTGAGCGTAATCTGCATTTAAAGGTTTGTGTGCCGGAAAAGCACAGTCAGATTTGGTTACTTGCAGAAAGGGGTATCAAAATGGATAACTTATGGTCCGGTAAGGTGAAAGGTGCGGTCGGTTTTACATTCTGTTTGCTGGCATTGTTACTGGTTTCAAGCTGCACCGGTCCCCAGGGACCGGTTGGTCCGCCAGGACCATCTGGACCCCCTGGTTCCGTGGGAAAGAATTCTGTTTCTTCAAGCGCCGCAATTATTGTGTCCCCTGTTGCAATGAAAATAACTGGTAAGACAGAGATATTTGGTTCAGGTTTTGCGCCAGGAGAAAAAGTTACCCTCGAAATAGATGCAAAGGGACCGGTCGGTATCCAACACATAATTATCGCCAGGGTAGCAGCTAACGAGGGAGGCGCTCTTAGCGCAGAATGGGAACCGGGACGGGAAGCCGTAAGTGTTTTTTCTCCAGGTGTCTACGCGGTCATTGCCTCTGGAGACAAGGGAAGCCAGGCAAGTTCGCCTTTAATTTTCCAAGAATAGAGAGGGGAGATTTTTTGCTGCTAATAAAAAAATATAAGTTTGTGCTTATGGGAGCTCGCAAAACCATAAAGCTAAAGACAGCATAAAGAAGCGAAAACAAAGCTACAGCGGTTTTTTGAAAGGATGGTTGACATGAAGAAACTACTTCGTTGTTTGACATTGTCTGTTATATTAACCAGTTTATTATTATCTTCCTGCGGACCAAAGTCTGCTCCTCAGCAGCCTCCTTCCGCTCCAGGAGTGGCGACCACGCCTTCCCAAGGGTCAACGGGCAAGCTACCCCAGGCAATATCGATTATTACCTTATCTGTCGGTGGCAGCAGCTACATAATGGGAGCCGGTGTGGCTCAGGTTGTAGAAAAGTACACCGGTGTTAAAGTTGCGGTGGAACCGACATCCACATTTCTTGCCCAGGGAACGATAATGGCCGCTGGGCAAGGTGAGGTTGGTGTATGGGATGCCTGCGAAGAATACTGGGCATACCATAAAGAACAGCTTTATCCAACTAACGTTGATTTACGGCATCTCATAAGCGGGCATGATTTACAATTATCCTTCGTTACCAGCCCGAAGACTGGGATTAAGAGCGTCACCGATTTAAAAGGAAAGAAAGTGTCCCTTATCGGCCCTGGACAAACAATGAACGAACTGGGCCCCAGGGCAATTTTCAAGGCTTACGGCATGGACTGGGAGAAGGATGCAACGGTACTTTATGTTCCCGGCGGGACCCCCGGAATAAGAGCTATTATCGAGGGTAAAGCTGACGCGTATTTTGGTACTGCAGCCGGCAGTAAGATGCGTGACCTCGAAACCGCAGTCGGCAGTTACGTTGTTCCCATCGACCCTGAAAAGGTTAACATCATGAAGAAAGAACTACCTTTTCTTGTTTCGTCTACCATGTCCGGGAAAGCTCCCGGGCTTCATGTAGATACGCCTATGATCGCCTGGAAGCAAGGGCTTGCCAGTATGGCAAACATAAGCGATGAACTGGCTTATGCTATCGTCAAAGCTGTGTTGGAGCACAACGAGGAACTGAATACCATCCACGTCAATTTTAAAATGTGGGATCTCAAGAGCTCAGTACTGGATCCTCCTATACCTTTCCATCCGGGAGCCGTCAAATACTATAAAGAAAAGGGTATTTGGACGCCGGAACTTGACGCTTTGCAGAAAACACTGGCAGCCAGCAAATAACTTTCTTAGATTTACGACAAGGGGGCTCTCAATAGTAAAGGGAGCCCCTTTTTCGTATTATCCCGCTGTCATATCTTTAAGGTAAGCAACGCGACATAATGCTTGAAAGCAAATACGGCAAACAACTGGAAGAGAGCCAGCAGGAAGAAGCCCAAAGGTTCAGGCAGTACCGGGGCCCGCTGGGAATAATCGTTACGGTAATTGCCGTCGCTATCCCGCTTCAATCTGTTCTTTATGCCCTGGATGTTTTTGGTTATTTAGGCATCTTCATTCCAGAGTTGCGGCACCTGGCTTTTTTCCTGACTCTCCTTCTTATACTCCTTTTTCTGATAGTACCGGCTAAAAAGGGAATAAACATGAACCGGCTACCCTGGTACGATTTAGCGCTGGTTATTCTCACCATAGCAGGGGGCGGGTACGTTTTGGTGTTTTATAACAAGATTATCTATTACATTGGAATGGCCAGTGTCTGGGAACAGGTACTTGGTGTTATAACAATAATCCTGATTCTCGAGGCAGCAAGGCGTACCGTTGGGTGGGCCCTGGTGGTGGTAGCCGGGGTATTTATTATTTATCCGCTGATTTCAAATTTCGTTCCCGGTTTCCTGCACGGGCGCGGGTATTCCCTTGCCAGGGTCATCGGGTTTGTTTATTTCGGCCCGGATGGCATTTTTGGTATCAGCCTCGTTGTCGCCGCTGGTTTGCTGGTCATCTTCATTCTCTTCGGACATTTTCTACAGGTGTCAGGAGCCGGGGAGTTTTTCCTCAAGTTCGCTTTATCCCTGGTTGGACGTGTAAGAGGTGGACCAGCCAAAGTTGCCGTTATCGCCAGCAGCCTTTTTGGCACTATGTCCGGGAGTTCAGTGGCTAACGTTGTTACCACAGGCATGATAACGATAC
>JAUYHV010000335.1 GCA_030689845.1 Dehalococcoidia bacterium | reverse complement strand
GTGTCTCTAATATCTCTTTACAATTTGCGGTGCCATTGGTGTCATTCCCGCGAAAGCGGGAATCCAGAGCAACAGACTGGATTCCGGGTCAAGCCCGGAATGACAAAGATTGTAAGGCCATTTATGAGACACTACACTAGCAGTCGAGTGTGGAAACGAGCGTAACCTTGCCTTGATGACATATAACGTAGTATTATTTACCTGCTTATCCAGGCAATTCATTTTCATTTAGCGCGGAGAGGTGCTAGAGTGGCCTATCAGGCACGCTTGGAGAGCGTGAGTTCGCTTTGCGGACCGTGGGTTCGAATCCCACCCTCTCCGCCATTTTTTTATACGAGGTCTGATGTCAATAATGGACACCGGTCATAAAACCACCAAACCCCTTGGCATACATTTTGATGGATTTTGATGCCCGCACCGGACACAACCACGGCATAATATTCCGAATGAGGCAGGATGCTTTGCCGATATTGTATAAGAAGAAAACGGTAATTTTGTAGTACATGGATCAAAAAGGACTTAAGATAGAAAAGATAATCATATTAATTCGGAATTTTGTTAATGATTCAACTATAAAAAAGACGAGTGTCTTTTCGAGAAAGCGAGATGGCGACTGGAATCAATTTTGTGCGGCTTTAGATACCATTGAGGACACTTGTTTGGCAATTGAAAATTTCCGGCAAGACCCGAATGATTTGTTTATAAAAAATCCTTATCTTGCGACCTATGGAATTCTACAAGCTTTGTTTATTCAACGAGACGCGGTTAATTATCTGAAAACATCCTTGTTCGGTAGCAGTAAGAAAATTGATTGGGGCAATAAAAAGTATTCCGAGTTAGCAAAAATTCGACAGGTTAGAAATGAAACGGTTGGTCATCCGGTAAAGACAGAACAAAAAGGCAGAAAATCAAAATATCCAAATGACGAAATTACTTCCTGCACGATTGATCGTTCATCCCTAAGCAAAGATGGTTTCCGATATATGCTATGGATGCATTCAAAAACAGAAAGTAAAACGATTAAATTTACAGAAATTATTGAGCTACAAGATAAACATCTTAGTGCTGAACTTGAATCAGTCATGAAAGAATTGCAAAAAGAAGAAAAACAACATAAAGCAAAATTCAAGGGCGAAAAACTTGCCGATCTATTAAACAAGCCGTCCTTGTACCAGGTCAATCTTACTTATGGTGTTCAATGGAATGACCATTTAGCGTGGCCTAGCTTTGATCATTATTACGAACAATAAAAAAAAGCGAGGAAAAGTTTAGAAGATCGCTATGGTAAATTTGGAGAAACGTTAAGAATCCGGGGAACTGAAGAGGTTGTCAAAAAATTGGACTATGTGTTTTCAAAGATTGAATCTTTTAAGAATACGGGGAAATTTGATAATTATGAGTTTGAGGTTTATATTGATGCTATGGTCGCAGAGCTTAATGAGCTGAAAACACATCTTGCGGAAGTTGATAAGGAATTTGAAGTTCGATGTCGCCGCTAAAAATCCTGTCCGTCCGAGCGAGGGTGCGGCAGAAGAGGGGTGTGGGGGGAATTCCGCCGCACCCTCGCGAAATCAAAATGAAGCCAGTCCCGCCGCCCTGCTCGTTGAGAGCAGAACCCAGCAAAAAAGTTTTCTTTTCCTTTTAGAAGAAAACATCCGGCGCGCACAAACCAGGGAATGGAAAGACCTTGGTATTGTAGATTAGACATTCAAAGTAGAATACGTTTTTAATAATTCCCCTTTGAAAAAGGGGTGGTATTCCGAAGGAACGGCGGGGTATCAAATTCTTCCCTTTAATCCAAAATTAAAACAAAAAGCAAGAGAACTTCGCAAAGCTGGCAATCTGTCAGAAGTCCTGCTCTGGAATAAATTAAAAAAGCGACAGATGTCGGGTTTTGACTTTACCCGCCAGCAAGTAATTGGAAATTACATCGTGGATTTCCACTGCCCAAAATTAAAATTAATAATCGAAGTTGACGGAGAAAGCCACGATTTTAATGGTGAATATGATGAAGAAAGAGGAAGGTATCTGCAATCATTAGGGCTTACTGTGTTACATTTTAAAGACATAGATGTAAAGAAGGCTTTAAACAACGTATTAAACCAAATAGAGACCTGGATAAATAATTCTCCTTTTTATAAAAGGAGTACCCGCGAAGCGGGGGAGGTATTAAATACCCTGTCTGCTTCGCAGACACCCCTTTTGGAAAAAGGGGAATAAAGCGCAAGATACGAACATTTGCCGGTTGATACCAAATATCTTAAGGATTTAGAACTTGAAATTTTATGCCTTTTTGAGGATGGTTCACAGAGATGGAAATCTGCCGGTAATGGGACCTGATTTAATCTCGGGAAACTTTTTACGATGGACGCTTTAAAATACTGGGTTGCCTTTAACCTGATACCCGGAATCGGAAGGGCCAAATTTGCCCTTCTGGACAGCAGACTGGGCGGGATGGAAAATGCCTGGAAAGCCTCCGCGGGGGACCTGAAGGCTGCCGGGCTGGACGAAAGGTCGGTGGAAGCGATAATCTCCCACAGGCCGGCGATATCACCCGATGCGGAGATGGAAAAAATAGAACGCCTGAATATAGTCCCTTATACCTGTAACGACCCGCGCTACCCCTCCAGGTTGAAAGAAATTTACGATTATCCCCCTGTTTTATACGTCAGGGGAAGCCTTAATAAAGAGGATGAA
This sequence comes from Dehalococcoidia bacterium, assembly GCA_030689845.1. Taxonomy (GTDB): domain Bacteria; phylum Chloroflexota; class Dehalococcoidia; order JACQUA01; family JACQUA01; genus JAUYHV01. The sequence continues at coordinate 13,657 of JAUYHV010000335.1, read as the reverse complement.
TGGAGCATCGCCGTGGTGGGCACGCGGAGGCCGTCTATTTACGGCCGCCAGGTAGCGGAGGAACTCACCGCAGACCTGGCCCGGAACCGCATATGCATTGTCAGCGGCCTCGCCCGGGGGATCGATTCCATCGCGCACAGGGCTGCCCTCCAGGCGGGCGGCAGGACGGTTGCTATCTTCGCCTGCGGGCTGGACATAGTATATCCGGCGGAGAATGCCAGGCTGGCGAAGGAAATAATGGAAAACGGCGCTCTGGTAAGCGAGTACCACCCCGGAGTCAAACCCAGGCCAGAACATTTCCCCCGCCGCAACCGTATAATGAGCGGCCTTAGCCTCGGTGTCCTCGTCGTCGAGGCCAACGAGCAGAGCGGAGCCCTGATAACGGCCCACCTGGCCCTGGAACAGAACCGGGAGGTTTTCGCCGTCCCCGGCAGCATACTCTCGCCCACCAGCCGGGGTACGAACAATCTCATCCAGGAAGGTGCCAAGCTGGTAAGCAATTACACGGACGTTCTTGAGGAGTTGAATCTGAGCATGGCAGCGGAGCAACTGGAGATGAAAGAGATGCTTCCGGCAGATGAAAAGGAAGAAGCCCTGCTGAAATACCTGACACCAGAACCGAAATACATAGATGAAATCTGCCGTGAAAGCCGCCTTCCCGTCGCTGAGGTAAGCGGCAGCCTGGCGATGATGGAATTGAAGGGTATGGTCAAACAGGTGGGGGCCATGCATTTTGCCGTTGTCCGGCGCAACACCAGGAAATAGAACGGGACTTCACTTTGCCCTGCAACAAAATTAATTCAGCGCCTCATTTGGTTAACAACGGCAGCTTCCGTTCCCTGAAAATGCGGCCCCGGACCGGTCCGGCCGGGGGCTGAACGGTATTCATTAAAAATTGTTTGGGGAGCAAGAATGGGCAGGGGTTGTGTTCGATTTGGCAGGATTAATTATTGCCCCACGCCTTGACGTATGGATGGGGGAAGTGATATTGTCTCTATTTGCTTGCGACTTAAACAAAACTCAAGGAAAGTTAATAAAACATTATGGCAAAAGACCTGGTAATCGTTGAATCTCCGGCAAAAGCCAGAACAATCACTAAAATCCTGGGCTCCCGCTTCGTGGTAAAAGCATCCGTCGGGCACGTGATGGACTTACCCGAAAGCAAGCTCGGTATCGACATTTCCAATAACTTTACCCCCCAGTACGTGGTCTCACGGGATAAAAAAAAGGTGGTAAACGAGTTGAAAAAGGCGGCCGGGGAGGCAAAATATGTTTACCTGGCCACAGACCCTGACAGGGAAGGTGAAGCTATTTCCTGGCACATCACCCAGGCAGCAAAAATAGCCCCAGGGCAAATACGCCGGGTGGTCTTCCATGAAATAACCAAAGAGGCTGTCCAGGAGGCTTTTAAACACAGCCGGGAAATAAATATGCCCCTGGTAAACGCCCAGCAGGCCCGCCGTTTGCTGGACAGGCTTGTGGGCTACAAGATCAGCCCTCTCCTGTGGCGCAAGATACGGAAAGGCCTTTCCGCAGGAAGGGTACAGTCGGTGGCTGTGAAAATTATCGTGGACCGGGAAAGGGAAATCCTGGGTTTTGTAAAAAAAGAATACTGGACCATCGAGGCGGAGCTGAACAAATTGCAGGGCGACGCAAAAGAGAGCTTTCGCGCCCAGCTTATCAAAGACGGCAGCGGGAAAAAGGTTGAAATCCCGGGCGAGAAAGAAGCGGAAGCGTTGCGCAGCGTTCTGGAGAAGTCCCGGTACAGCGTTAGTAACGTTTCCCTGAAGGAAGCGCTACGGCAGCCGGCGCCGCCTTTTATCACCAGTACCCTCCAGCAGGAGGCCTCGCGCAAGCTCGGGTTTTCCGCCAAGCAGACCATGGCCTTGGCCCAGCAGCTCTACGAGGGACTTCCCCTGGGGGAAGAAGGCACCGTGGGCCTTATAACCTACATGCGCACCGACTCCACGCGGGTGGCCCAGCAGGCGATAGCGGAAACCCGCGATTTCATAAGCGAAAAATTCGGGAGTAACCATTTACCGCCCCACTCCAGGCAGTTCACCAGGAAAGCAAAAGGCGCTCAGGAAGCCCATGAGGCTATCCGCCCCACCCGGATACACAGGGAGCCGGCGTCCGTGAAACCTTTTTTAGCTTCCAACCAGTATAAATTATACGACCTTATCTGGAAAAGAATGGTAGCCAGCCAGATGGCTGCGGCCGTTTTCCAGGTTACAACGGTAGAGGTCAAGGCCGAAAGTGAATCCGGGGGAAAGTCGTACCTGTTCAGGACGGTATGCTGGGTGTCACAGTTTCCGGGATTTATGTCCCTTTACATTGAGAGTAAAGACGAAAACGACGACGAGCAGGGCAAAGCCAGTTTACCCCAGCTTACAAAAGGGGAAAAACTAAAATTGATAAAGCTTTTCCCGGAACAGCATTTTACCCAGCCGCCGCAGCGTTACTCCGAGGCCACCCTTATTAAGGCCCTGGAGGATGCAGGCATAGGGCGTCCCAGCACCTATGCCCCAATTATTTCCACTATTCAGGATCGGGAATATGTAAAGAAGGTCCAGGGGCGGTTTCAACCCGAGGATATCGGAATTACGGTTAATGACCTGCTGGTCGCCCATTTCGGTAATATCGTTGACCTTAATTTTACCGCTCGTATAGAGGAGGAACTGGACGAGATAGCCAGGGGCGAAAGAGAATGGGTTCCCATGCTTAAAGAATTCTACGAACCCTTTGAAATTACCCTCGATCAGGCCTACCAGAATATTGAAAAGGTTAAAATCGAACCCGAAGCCACCGGAGAACCGTGCCCCACCTGCGGCAAGCCCCTGGTAATCAGGTCCGGGCGTTTTGGGAAGTTCGTCGCCTGCAGCGATTATCCCAATTGCAAGTTTACCAAACCCCTGGCAAAAAAACTGGATGTGAAATGCCCGCACCATGACTGCGGCGGTGATCTCCTGGAAAGGCGCAGCAAGAAGAAAAAGATATTCTACGGCTGTTCAAACTACCCCGATTGTAAATTTACCACGGGCCGCAGGCCCGTCTCCATGCCCTGCCCGGAATGCAAAGGGCTTTTAACGGAGTACGGGAAAAACAGCGTGAAATGTACCGGTTGCGATTACAAAGGAGCCCTTGAGGTAAAAGAACCGGCAGCCGCACTGAATAGTTAATAAAGATCCCTGTCATGCTGAGCGAAGTCGAAGCATCTATTTCGAGAGCAGCCCGGGTTTATATAAACAGAAATTGTCTGTGTAAAGGTAGGTTTGAAACCTGTCCTTACAATTGTTACCAGACCCCTCGACTTCGCTCGGGGTGACAGTAGGGGCACTGCCATTCCGGCCTCCGAGCCGGAATCCAGGAGCGTTCTCGAATTGATCCGACGTTCTTGGATTCCCGCGAAACTTATAGAAGTGCTTTCAAATCCCTCTCAATCTCCCTTTACGAAAGGGAGAGGCTTGATTTGTACCCTTTACGAAAGGGAGAGGCTCTATTTCCCCCTTTATAAAAGGGGGATTAAGGGGGATTTTGTGGCGTTTCGCGGAAGGCTAAGGCTAAAAGGTTTTGCAAAGAGTGGTATTATATCTTCCAAGACACTGTGATTTTCTGACTGTATAACATTTTTTATGCAACCGGTACTGGATAAATACGTTGATTTCCTCCGGGTGGAACGGGGGGTTTCCCATTACACCATCCGTAATTACCTTACGGATATTATGGAGTTTCTTGGTTATCTGAAGGAGCAAAAAATTGTCTCCCTCGATGAGGTGGAACATGCCATGGTGCGGCAGTATCTGGCCTGGTTGATGGAGAAAGGCACGGTTAGGGGCAGCATTGCCAGAAAACTCTCGGCCCTGCGTTCTTTTTACGGCTATCTTCTACGGGAAAAAATAATCAACAGCAGTCCCGTAGCTACCACGGGGACCCCGAAGCTGGACAAACGCCTCCCGGAACTGCTTTCAATAACTGAGGTGGCCAAAGTCCTTGAAGCTCCGGGGGATTCCACCCCACAGGGAATCCGGGACCGTGCCCTGCTGGAACTCCTTTACGCTTCAGGTCTCAGGGTAAGCGAAATTACCGGACTGAATGTTGCCGACGTCAACATGGAGACCAGGGAAATAAGGGTCCTGGGTAAAGGTTCCAAGGAAAGGATTACCCTCATGGGGCAGCCGGCAGTAAAAGCCCTGGAGGCCTATATGAAACTGGCCAGGATTCAATTGCTGGGAGACAGGAAAAACGACGCCCTGTTCCTGAACAAGGACGGTGCAAGGGTAGCGGTGCGCAGGGTGCAGCATATCCTGGACAAGTACGCCCTCAAGTCCGGACTGGGCAAGAAAATACATCCCCACCTTTTCCGCCATTCCTTTGCCACCCACCTGCTGGACGGCGGAGCCGACCTCCGGGTAGTGCAGGAACTCCTCGGGCATGCCCAGTTATCAACCACCCAGGTATACACCCATGTGACCCAGGCGAGGGCGCGGCAGGTGTACCTCGCCGCTCATCCCCGGAGCCAGCAGCATAAAGACGGGGAAACGGATAACGGGTAGCAGCCGGAAATAATTTTGTCTCCCCGGGGGGTGATTCAGGGGAAACCCCTTATTTTTTCTTCCAATCTGGTTTATAATTATTCTTAATATTTCATTGATTTTATTTGTGTCCACAACTCCATTCAGGCGAAATAAAAAAAGAGGGGGTCAACGTGAGGGTACTGATAATAAACGGTCCTAATCTTAATTTGCTGGGTAAAAGAAACCCTGAGTTCTACGGCGCAAAAACGCTGGAAGAAATCAACGGGCTTTTGAAAAAGCGGGCCGGTGAACTGGGGCTGGAGGCCAGTTTCTACCAGTCCAACAGCGAAGGCAGCCTGGTTGACTTTATCCAGGCGGAAGCTCCAAAATCCTCAGCCATTATAATAAATCCCGGCGCCCTTACCCACTACGGGCTTTCCCTGAGGGATGCCCTGGGCGATGTTTCCATCCCCGTTGTTGAGGTCCACCTTTCGAATATTTATGCCCGCGAAGAGTGGAGGTCTCACTCTGTTATAGCTCCTGTTGCCAGGGGCCAGATAAGCGGACTGGGATGGATGGGGTATTTGCTGGCACTTGAAGCCGTGGCGGCCGATTTACAAAAAGGTAAGCCCGTTTGAATCCTCGCCTCGAGAAAACAAGACAAAAGCTGCTGGAGGAAGGGCTGGATGCTATTTTTATTTCCCAGGCTGAAAACCGCCGGTACCTGAGCGGATTTGCCGGGACTGCGGGTTACCTGCTGATTTCTATCCAAGACGCGGTTCTTGCCACCGATTTTCGCTACACCGAGCAGGCCGCAGAGCAGGCGCCGGATTTCAGAATTATAAGGATATCCGGTGATATGGACGGCTGGGTGCCTGCCCTTGTTTTGGATTCGGAAATCCGGAAACTCGGTTTTGAGGCATCGGATATTTCATTCTCTGTTTTCAAAAAACTCTCCGGTTCCATTGAAAAAACAGGCAAGGGTATCAGTCTTACCCCTACCGAAGGTATTGTTGACAGATTGCGGGCGGTAAAGGACACCCGGGAAATCGAAAATATCAGGGAAGCTGCCCGTCTTGCCGATGCCGCCTTCGAGCGCTGTTTATCGGTTATCCGTCCGGGAATCACGGAAAAAGAACTGGCCTGGGAAATGGAAAAGTTCATGCGCCAGGCAGGGGGAGATGCCCCACCCTTCGAACTGATTGTAGCCAGCGGCAGCAATGCCGCCATGCCCCACCACAGACCGGGGTCCCGGGAAATCAGCCGGGGAGAGCCTGTTATCATAGATATCGGGGCTAACATCAACGGGTATATGAGCGACCTGAGCAGGACTGTTTACCTGGGACAGAAGGACAAAACCTTCGATACGTTATATAATATCGTACTTGAAGCCCAGCAGGCAGCCATTGATAATATTTCCGCCGGTCGGACCGCAGGCGATATCGATGGGTACGCTCGCGAAATTATTTCCGGGGCCGGACACGGTGAAGACTTTGGCCACGGTCTCGGGCACGGCGTAGGACTCGCCGCCCACGAAGAACCGAGGATCGGACCCGGTTCGTCTACGGTTCTGGAAGACAACATGGTATTCACCGTTGAGCCCGGTATTTATATCAATGGTTGGGGGGGTATCAGGATTGAAGACCTGGTGCTGGTGGAGGATGGCAGGGCAGCGGTATTGAGCCATTCTGAAAAGTAAGGAATATATATTCAATTGCTGAAAGCAGACCTTCATTTACATACGTCTTTCTCCCCGGACAGTTCAGTAACCGTGGAACAGGTGATTGAAACTTGCCGGGAAAGAGGGATTAACTGTATTGCGGTAACAGACCACGGCAGCATCGAGGGCGCCCTGAAAATAAAGGAAATGGCCCCCTTCAAGGTTATTGTTGGTGAGGAGATATTGACCGCGGAAGGGGAACTCATAGGGTTCTTTCTCACCGAAAAAGTCCCCGGCGGACTGACCCTGGAGGAAACCATAGACAAAATAAAGGAACAGGGGGGACTGGTATGTGTGCCTCACCCTTTCGACCGCATGCGGTTTTCCGCCATCGAGCGGGAGGGGTTGTACAGGATAACTCCGAAAATAGATGCCCTGGAAGTATTCAATGCGCGTACACCGCTATACTATGATTCCGAGCAGGCCAGCGCTTATGCCCACCGGCACGGCTTACCAGCCACGTCAGGGAGCGACGCCCATTCGATCCGGGAGATCGGCAACGCCTACGTAGAAATACCGGATTTCAACGGGCCGGAAGAATTCCTCAAGTCGTTGAGGCAGGGCAGGGTAAACGGACAGCGCTCGAGTTTTACCGTGCACATGGCCAGTACCAGGTCCAAGCTGGCGGCAAAAATAAAAAGAGGTGCGTCCCGTGTTTGGCATAGGCTGGTTTTCAAGCGGGCGCGATAAGGCCGCCCGGGACCTTTTAGCCACAGTCCACCATAACATTAAAAAGGGTGAGATAAAAGCACTCATTACCTTTGTTTTCAGCAACCGGGAACCGGGGGAGTCTGCGGAAAGCGACAGTTTTTTTTCACTGGTAAAAGAATATCATTTGCCTCTGGTGTGTTTTTCCTCCAGGAAATTCCGGCAGGCCAGGGGAAAACCTTTCGATGAATGCCGGATAGATTATGACCGGGAAGTTATGAAAAGGATTGAACCCTTTTTTCAGAACCTTTCCGTACTGGCGGGTTACATGCTCATTGCGGGACCTGAATTGTGCCAAAAATACAAGATGATTAACCTGCACCCGGCCGCTCCCGGGGGACCCGCGGGGACCTGGCAGGAGGTGGTATGGCAGCTTATAGAGAGCAGGGCAAAATCCAGCGGGGTGATGATGCACAGGGTAACGCCAGAACTGGACCGCGGACCGGTTGCCGGCTACTGTACCTATCCCATTACCGGTGGACTCTTCGACAGGGGCTGGAAAGAGGTTGATGACCGCGGGATTGAGGAAGTAAAACGCCTGCAGGGTGAAAACAATTACCTTTTTCGCCTGATTCGCCGGGAAGGGCTTGCAAGGGAATTTCCCCTCATTGTGGCTACCATAAAAGCCTTGGCGGAGGGCAGCATAAAGGTGCTGGGAGACGGGATTGTAGATGCCGCGGGACGGGTATCGGGCGGTTATGACCTGACCGGGGAAATAGAAGCCGGGCTTTTAGAAAAGCCACCGTTACAAACCGGGGAGGATAACACTTAATTTGAAATTTGCTGCCTTTGACCTCGAGGGTCCCCTGGTAGTCCAGGACAATGCCTATGAACTGATGAAACTGTTTCCCCACGGGGACAGGGTTTTTGAAGTAATAAGCCGTTACGATGACCTCCTGACACTGGACAGGCGGGAGGGGTATGAGCCCGGAGATACCCTTGCCCTTATCGTCCCCTTTTTAGTATTTCACAACATTACCGAGGCGGACATAGGCAGCCTGGCTGAGAGGGCTATTCTCACCCCCGGGGCAGCCGACCTGCTGGGCAAAATCCGTTCATCAGGATGGGAAACTTTTTGCATTACCACCAGCTACAGCCAGTATGCGCAACATATAGCCGGGAGGTTAGGACAGGACGTCCGGAGGGTTGCGTCCACTCCTTTTCCCCTGGATTCGTTCAGGGCCTCTTTACTCGCCGAGGACTTTTCTTTTATCGAACAGATGGAAAAGAAAATCCTGGAAATGGCGGGGGCCGGGAATGATTCAGTGTTAAAGGAAGCACTGGATAAATTCTACTGGGAAAAACTCCCGTTAACCAATTTCGGACGGGTACAGCGGCTGGTTAAACCCGTCGGGGGAATTCGCAAAGTCCAGGCGCTGGAAAAATTCAGCGCGCAGGACAACGTGCCTTTCAGCCAATGGGTTTACACCGGTGACAGCATCACGGATTCCAGTGTGCTGGAGGCCGTTAACCGGGGCGGCGGCCTGGCGGTTGCCTTCAATGCAAACGAGTACGCTTTACCCCATGCCACGATGGGGCTGGCATCAACGAACCTCCTGGACCTTCTACCTGTCATGGAGTCGTGGAACCATGGTGGACGGGACGCCGTGGAAAAATTTATTAAAGGGTCTGGAACTGGCAAGAAGAATGAAAACCGTGAGAACTACCACTGGCTTGCCGGGCATACCCCTCCTCAAGAGGTTCTCAATATCCATAAAAGCATCCGGCGGCTGGTCCGGCAGGAAGCCGGCGGGCTTGGTTGAGGCACTCACAAATCTGTGTCCCCTGGCGCTCCGTGCAGGGTGAAGTTGAAAGGCATGATCCGGTGTCAATGTTAAATTATTGGAGCACCGGCAGTTGGAATGGGCTATAATGTAATAAACTCGGAAACTCGGAGGTCACCAAAGCTGTGACGCAAAAACAGGAGATTACAGGCCTGGGGGCAATGAACCTTGACCTGCTATATTCTGTCGACAGGGTAGTTACCAATGGAGAGAGTACCGTCACCGGGTATCAAAAGTACCCCGGGGGGTCCGCAGCCAACACCATTTATGCCCTGGCCAGGCTTGGAGCCAGGGCTGGTTTTTCAGGAACAGTCGGCGATGATGATGAGGGAAGGCTCCTGGTTCAAAGTTTAAGAAGCGCAGGGGTAAATACAGATTCGGTAGCGGTTAAAAAGGGAGCGGCTACGGGTACAGTGCTGGCGGTATCGGATAAGTCAGGACACCGCGCCCTGTACGTTTCGCCAGGTGCCAACAACCTGCTGACAAAAACCGATGTCGAAATGCGTTATCTAAACGAGGCTTCCGTGGTACATTTTTCCTCCTTCACCGGGGAAGCGCAGTTTCAGCTTCAAAAACAGATTGTAAAAAAACTTTCCCCGAAAGTTATGTTTTCCTTCGCCCCGGGAGCGCTATACGCTTACAGGGGTCTACAGGCCGTGAAACCTTTTCTGTCCCGCTGCAACGTGCTGTTTTTAAACAGCGCCGAGTTAAAACAACTGACAGGCGAGGAACTGGAAAATGGCGCCGGCACTTGCCTCGACCTTGGATGCCGTACCGTAGTGGTTACCCTGGGAAAAAGCAGGAAAATCCCCGGTATCAAGGGAAACGCCGCAGCCTATATCAGGGACAGGGAGATGGAGTACTTTATCGTCCCGAAAAAAGCCTCTGATTTGAAGGTCGTCGATACAACGGGCGCAGGAGATGCTTTCTGCGCCGGTTTCCTTTACGGGATGCTGAAAGGGAAGGGTCCGTACCAGTGCGGGCTGTTGGGCGACCTGACAGCACGTTTTTCCCTGGCCCGGGCGGGCGCCAGGGACGGTTTGCCCGGCCTGGCAGAGTTAACCGGGGAATACAGGGATGTATATAAAGACAACCTGTAGCGTTATTCAATGCCTGCCATTGCTGTTTACCCTGAAAACTTTTTCAAGAAAACTGCAACGTTTCTTAAACGTACTCAAACGTGATTGACAGTAATAATGAGGCAACCTATAATGAACCGTTGCCAGTTTAAAATGCTATGTGAAAAAGGAGAAGCGGATACATGCGCCAGATAAGCACGAATGTTTTTGTCAACGTGGACTGGGAAGGGCCTAATCTCGGGTTGATCGTTACAGGAGAAGGAAATGTCCTGGTGGACTCCCCCGACTCACCCACCGAAGCGGTTGCCTGGCGGAAAGAGGTGGAAAAGAAGGGGGAAGTGAAATACCTCATCAATACGGACGGCCACCCCGACCACTTCCACGGCAACTATTTCCTGCCCGGCACCGTCATTGCCTCGGAGGGTGCCCGGGATGTAATTCTTCAAACTACACCTGAAGAGGTCCTGGACAGGATAAAGAATGTAGACCCGGCCGGAGTCCCGTTGATGTCAGGTTACAAAGTCAAGGTTCCAACTATTACTTTCAAAAAAGGCCCTTTATTCCTGCACCTCGGAGACCAGGTTATTCACTGCTTTTTCATCGGCGGCCATTCTCCCAACCTTATCGCTATTCACATCCCCCGGGAGAAGGTAATCTTCTTCGGTGATAATGTGGTGCACAAGCACAAGACCCGCCTTCACGAAGCGGACCCGCAGGAGTGGCTGGACTCGTTAAAACTCCTGGAAAACATGGATGTGGATGTAATCGTTCCGGGACACGGCCATGATGTCTGCGGCAGGGACTACATCAGCGAGCAGGCGTCCATCGTGCGCGCCTGGATGGATGCGGTGCAATCGGCCATAAAGCAGGGCTGGTCCCTGGAGGAAGCCAGGGAAAAGGTTAAATGTCCGGACCCTTACGCCACTTCAAAACGCAGCCCCAACGTGCTCAGGGAAATAGATGAAATAATAATTACGCGGCTGTATAATTACTTTCTCAAGACGGATTTTGAAGTCCCCCACATGAAATAGCCCCGGGCTTGCTAACGGTATAAAAAAAGCCGCTCCGGTTAACCGGAGCGGCTTTTTTGATTCAAACCGATGTATATTTAATAAAGAGGCTGTTTCTTAATAACCCTTTATCCCCAGGAGCTTGCCGAACATGGTCTTGTCCTTGGGATTCATGGCCAGCAGCACCTTTATTTTTTCCGAGGTTTCTTTGGCGCTGGTGAATTCTACTTCTGCGCCTATCTTCTTTATTTTGCTTATTACTTCGGGTTCTGCCAGGGTCTTTTTTAAGGCAGCTTCCAGGAAGGCCACCCTCTCTGCAGGCACATTAGGTGTGGTGGCAGCAACACGCCCTGCTTCGAAGGCAAGGGCTACATCAACGGTATTCTTTTCTTCCGGTGTAAGCTGCTTAGCTTCATAAATCGTGGGCACATCGGGCCAGTATTGGATCCTTTTACTATGCATCATAAGAACCGGAACAATATCACCGGAGTCTATAAACGGCTTGAGTGTTTCGACATTGGTTGACAGCCCGTCAACCTCTCCCCGCTGCATAGCCAGCATTTCGTCAGCCGATCCGCCATATCCTGTAACAAGTTTCACATTTACTCCAAGGATACTACCCATGACTAAAGGCCTGATAGCTTTACCACTGGTTTTAGTATCAGAACCAAATTTGACTTCGGGGGCGGCCTGCAGGTCGGCGAGGGTTTTCCAGCCTGTTTTTGTGCTGACAACGACGGGAAACACATCGGCGGACACTGTCCCGATCCAGTTGAACTGGCCAAGGTCGTAGGCAACCCCCTCATCGGCGTATATCTGAGAGGTTAACGCCGCCCTGGGCGAAAAAAGAATAATACTGAGGCCGTCTTTTAGTTTCGCCAGACGGTTCAAAGCTATTTTAGCGCCCGCTCCCGGTTCGTTCTTGACTATTGCCGTGGCTCCCAGGTGTTTTCCCAGGTACGGAGCCAGTATTCGTCCCCAGGTGTCATACCCGCCTCCCGGGTTATATGGTATAACTATTTGAAATGCTTTTCCCTTGTAAAAGGCGGCGGCCTTGTCCATGGGTGATTGGGTGGGCGCTGGCGCTGCTGTCGGGGCAGCCACGGGGGGACGGGTTGGCGCTGCCGTTGGCCGGGCCGGCGCCGGTGGCTGTGCCGTCGCGGCAGCCGTAGGGGCCCGCCGGGCAATAGTAGGCGCTGGCGCCTGTGTCGGTTCAGCCTTGGGACCGCAGGCGCTGGCAAGCAGTCCCAAAATCAATATTACCGAGAATATTGCCAGGAAATATTTATTTACTTTCATTTTCCCTCCTTGCAAAATATGTTTTCCTGAGAACATTTAATATCTCCTTAAACATTTAACCAATAGACTACCTTCTATACTCTCAAACATCTGAAAAACATTCTTTTCAGACTAAGAGCATGATAGCATAAGTCTCCGTGAGTGTCAAAACCCATTTATACAACAGGCCGGGGTATAATTCCAGCTTCATCCCCACGGTAAAAATGAAGCTGTTTCTTAATACCCCTTTATTCCCAGGAGCTTACCGAATGTGGTCTTATCCTCAGCACCCATATCCAGTAAGGTGTTCATTAACTCAGCGGTATCTTTACCACCGACGTATTCTACATCCTCACCTATTTTCCTTATCTTTTCTATCACTCCAGGCTCTTCTAGTGTCTTTCTGATGGCTGCTTCCAGGAAGGCAACCCTCTCTGCCGGCACGCCGGGTGTAGTGGCTATGGGTCGTCCGGGATCAAGAGCGATGGCAGTGTCAACCGTTCTTTTTTCTGCGGGAGAGAGATTTTTAACTTCATAAATCGAGGGCACGTCAGGAAAATCTTTGATTTTCCTCTGGTCCATCACAAAGACCGGAATTAAATCGCCTGACTCGATAGAAGGTTTAATCGCGGGGTAGCCAGTGGTGAAGCCATCAACTTCGCCCCTTTGAACCGCCAGTATTTGGTCAGCCGTGCCTCCATATCCCACAACGAGCTTCACATTTATATCCAGTGCTCTACCCATGGTTGCCAGCAAGACGGTCTTACCCCCGCCTATTGCGTCAGTACCAAATTTTACCTCCGGGGCCTTTTGCAGGTCTGCTACTGTTTTATAACCTGATTTTTTACCGACAACCACTGGATATATGAGCTTGTAGCCCGTTGCCAACCAGTTAAATTTTCCGAGGTCGAAATTAGCACCTTCCAGACCGTATATTTGAGCCGTCAGGGCGCCCACCGGGTTAAATATTACTATGCTAAGACCGTTGTTTTCCTTTTGCAAACGGTTCACAGCTACCTTGGCCGAGGCTCCAGGTTCATTCTTTACTATGACAGTCGCGCCTAAATGTTTCGCCAGGTACGGCGCCATTATCCTGGCCCAGAGATCGTAACCCCCTCCAGGAGAGTAAGGCGCAACAAGTTGGACGGTTTTTCCCTTGTAAAAAGCGGCGGCTTTGTCCATGGGCGATTCGGTGGGTCTTGGCGCCGCCGTCGGAGCGGCAACGGGGGGACGCGTTGGAGCTGCCGTTGGCTGGCCTGGTACCGGCGGCGCTGTCGTCACGGCAGCCGTAGGTGCCGGCCGGGCCGGTGCTGGCGCTTGTGTTGGCTCAGCCTTTGGACCGCAGGCGCTGGCAAGCAAGCCCAAAATCAATATTACCGAGAATATGGCCACAACAAGTTTATTTACTTTCATTTTCCCTCCCTGTTAAATATGTTTGTTTAATATTTTTAATTAATCCCTTAATTGCTTAACAGTCGGATACCTGTTGCATTCTTCACCATCTGAAAAACATTCTTTTCAGAGCAGCAGAATAATACCATAAGTCTCCGTGAGTGTCAAAACC
>JAUYHV010000334.1 GCA_030689845.1 Dehalococcoidia bacterium | reverse complement strand
ATAAAACCAGCCGGTAATCAAAAAGGAAGCAATCCCGTTTAATGGGATTGCTTCCTTTTTTTCAGGTCACGACGGAGCTATAACCGGCAGTTAAAATATATTTTTTAGAAAAGTATTCCCGGCGTCCCTGTTATTTATTGGCAGCCAGGATATCAGCAACAATTTTCGTTATTTTCCCCTGGTAATTTATGAATTCCTCGGTCTGAACATAAAGCTTTTGCTGCGGGTCCGGCTGAAAAATGGAAAACACCCCTTCCAGCGGTACGTCGTTCCGAGAAACTGGTTGCGTGGTCCCTTTTACAAATGCGGTTTGCCCTTCCCTGGTCAACAGCCAGTTGAGAAAAACTATTGTCGCGTTAGGATGAGCCGGCTGGGGCGGTATGGCAATAGCACCGGACCCCGGAGTCACCGGCTCCCCTTCCCTGGAAATCACCGGGACGATGTTGGAAGCCCCCGCCTCAAGGAAACTGGCCAGACTGTCGGCATGGGCGCCCACCGCGATGGGACTTTTCCCTTTCGCCAGCCATTCAATCTGTAGCCTGTTATCCCTCATAACTTCCGTTCCGTTGGCCAGCAGGTCCTTGAAATACTTCACGGCTTCCTGCTCATTCCATTCAAAAAAAGCAAGAGATGCCATAATGGCGTTCCCTGAACCCGGGGCAGACGGGTCATTAATGGTGACTTTACCCTTGTACTGGGGTTTCAAAAGGTCTTTAAGAGAAGTTATTTCACCGGGTTTAATTATATCGCTGTTAACGACAATGTTATTGGTCAAACGGAAGGCTAAACCCATGGCAGTTTTATCTTTATCCAGGAAGGGAAGTTGGTTTCCTCTCCAGACCTTTGTATCCAGGACCTCCGGGAGTATCAGTGAAGACTCTATAGGGGCCAGCAAACCCACAGGTTTGGCTCCGGTTATAAGTGTGGTTGCTCCTCCCCCCATCAAATCGACAATATTAAGACCGGCTGTTTTCTCATTTTTTATTTTAGCAACCATTTCATTACCCCTGCCCAGGGTGACCCATTCAAGTTCGATACCATATTTACCTGTGAATGGTGGAGCGATTGCGTCCCGTACCAGCGGGCCCCACAGCGAATATATATTTACCTTACCCTCGCTTTTCGCCCCGGCTAAAGTAGTTTCCCATTTTTGTTCCCAGGCCGCCTTTGTGGGAACAACCGCCGTCGGTTGAGGGGGCGCTGCCGTTATCTGCCGAGTTACAGGCTCCGCAGCTTTGGGGGCGCAAGAGACAAATACAACTAACAATGAAAGAATTATTGAAACCAAACATACCTTTTTCATTCGAACTCACTCCTATTTTTCTATTAAGCTTGCCGCAAATTAATTAAATAAATATGATCTGCTAAAAATGGACTAAATATCATGTGTGGGTGTTCCCAATTATTTCATATACCCCATCTCCTTTTCGAACAGCGATGTTCCTCTAATTATATCCCAGTTAAGTTTAAAGTCAATAATTAATTATTCCTGAAGTTAGCCGCCTATTAGCGTGGTTGGCTTGTTAGGTTCAAACCCTGGTTCTTCCATTCTATCATCCCACCTTCGACATCCCAGATATTGGTAAATCCCAGTTGGGTCATGGTTCGGGAGGCCGTCGCGCTCATAGACCCGGAACGGCAATAAAGCACTATCTTGGCTCCTTTATCGGCCGGCAGCTTCGAAAGATTTTGCTCCATCTTATCAAAGGGTATGAAAAGGTCGGTACCCGCTATCTCTCCTTCATAGGGTATGTGGACATTGACCAGCAGGAAATCCTTGTTATTCATCATGGAATTCAACTGCCCGGCGGTGATAACATAATAACGACCATCCCCGACTTTTACTTCTATTGGCCCTGCTGCCATGGGATCGGAGGGTTGACAGGCGGGAATATTTATCATAATAAAAAGCAGCGCACTTAGTGCCAAAATGGTTCGTTTCATTGGGTTATTCTTTCCTTTTTTCATGGTTTCCATTATCATTATAAAGAAACTGACTTTCGGATACAAAAAAACCAGGCTTTTACCCGCTGAAAATAATATTTGTACTGTTTCAGTGTTTTGCTTTCATTTTTAATTCAACAAACAGGGAAAGCCCCGGAATTATGAAGCAAACTATTTCTAAAATTGAAAGAGTGCGGAACAAAGGAGATAAACAACCCGTGAAAATCATTTTTCGCAACCTGGCGTCGTTAGATTACCTTCTAAAAGCCATACTGTTAGCGGCGCTTATTTTAGTCCCGGTTTATGGTATTTCCTGCCAGCAAGCAGCGCCTTCGGGACAGGACGAGTCCACACCGTTGGCGCCTTCACCGGCCTCCGTGACAACCGACCTTCAAGAAGTCATGGTAGTTATCAACGGGTTCGCTTTTAAGCCCCCGATACTTAATATTAAACAGGGAACCACCGTAACCTGGAGAAATGAAGACTCTGTGGGACATAACGTGACTACAGACGATAATTCCTTTAAAAGTGAAACCTTGTCCCGGGACCAGACTTTCACCTATACTTTCGAAAAAAGCGGCACGTTTAGCTATACCTGCACTATCCATCCGCGGATGACGGGCAAGATTATCGTCGAGTAAATAAAAACGCATTTCCGGGGAGGGGAAGATATATGGATTTTATAAGTACGCTCGCGGCTACAAGGGTGATACTCATCCTGGGGGTTATTAACCTTTTAACCGGGGTATGCATCTTTTTTTCCTGCCGTTGCCTACCCGGCTCAAGGATCGGTGTTAAATTGACCGGGTTTCGTTGGTACCAGCGCTTTTTCAAATACCATTGCTTCCTGTGGTGGATTTTTTGGCCGTCGGTAATGCTCCACGCTACCCTTACCATAATATTCCTGGGATGGCCGGGTTAAGAAGACAGGTTTATCCGTTAATGGCAAATAGCACACAGGGAACGTTCCCTGCCCAGGCTGGAAGCCTCAAACATACCATCCTGTCGGTACCGTCCTGTTATGGTTAAAACCGTACCCGGTTTAAAACTGTCGGGCACTGTCCCCCTGTAAATAACATTCATTTTCCCGGTGTGGTCAGAAAACGCAAATTTCATCACCTGGTTGGGGCCGTCCCATGCAATTGAACCGGGGGAGACGCTGCCTTTTACTCCCCAGTTTCCCGTGGAATCCCCTTGTTGAGAGGTCACATCTCTGATAGTTATAACGCCCTCATCGCTGTGCGCCATGGACAAAACCACGAAAAATGCGGCGGCGGCAGTTATGACAGCTGCCGTTATTATTAACCATGATTTCCTTTTCAATTACCGGTTCCTTTTTGCCTGAATGTCAGACTGATGTCGGTTAAAAAATATTAAATATTCCCTAAAAAATGACTGGAAAAACAAACCCCTGGATTTCTTTACGACGCCCGGCTGCAACCAGGGTAAAGTTCTACCGGGATGGATTTTTATAATCGTTCCGAATGGTTTAATACCCGGCATCGCAATTTGTATCCGGTTTATCCCCATTCAAAAAACGTCCAACGCACCTTCGATAACAGCCTGGGTGTCCCCGTTTTCAACAGCGAGCCAGACTACTTTGTCCCGGGATAACTTGGAAATATAAAAAGCGTGTTTGCCCCCCGGACCGTCCACCAGGAAAATTTCATGGCTGTGGTAACCCTGGGTAACGCTAATTTTCCGGAGATTGCTGAAACTGGGATTCCCCCGCGAAATAGCTTCTACCATGCGGCTTAACAACTGCTCCGCGGCGATGCTGTCCGCCGCAATCCCGGCCCATACCGTGATTTTTTGGTTGTTAAGCTCATAGGTTCCTATAGTGGCAGTAACCAGTTCAATCCCTGTTGCATGCATCCTGTCTATTTGTGCCATCGCACCTGCACCCTCTACCACGTCCATGAGCTTTAGCCCGACAAATTTCTGGGGCATCCCGTTACCTTTTCGAGGGGCAAGTACGGTCTGACCAAAGCTGAGCCAGACCAGAAGCAGTATACCCGCCGCAAATGCCAGTTGGAAAAGAAGATTCCTGTTTCGCTTTACAGGTTTTTTATTGGTAATATTAATATTTTCCATAATTAAGTCTTTTTATAAAATCACAAATCTTGAAAAATGTTCTTAACCCCAGCGACACAGCTACATCTTAAACGAGGGTTTCACTTTTTTACGACCTTGGTTCCCGGTTCAAAAATTCTTTCTTTCAAAATAATACCATATATTTATTTTCCGTGGCTACCTTGTTTAATTTTATTATTCCTTAATTATCTTATAGCAGTGGCTTTCAACATGGTAAACACCTGTATGGAATAATTAATTATCCGTTTTTGACTAACCATATATATATTGATAAACTGGCTTATACTCTGGTAAATGAAGCGAGAGGAAAAATAACCATGGAGTTTCTTTTAAGATGCGAATAGAAAGTCCACGATATACGGAACGCTTCGGCTCGGTAAGAATAACTGATGTCCAGAGGGTGCTGGAACTCGACTCCGGTAGAGCCAAGACTTTACCGTTGAACGAGAATATCGCCGTAAACAAAGTGGAAGAAGATGCCATCAAGGACTTCGAAGAGAAAATGGCAATTATCATTCCCATTAAAGATGAGATGCTCAAGCTTTTCGAAGGGGTTATCAGCGGGGTCCCCCATGAATGTACCATTGTTGTAATATCTAACAGCAGGCGAAAACGGGTAGACAGGTTCAAGATGGAAAAGGATACCCTGGGCCAGTACTGCCACTTCACCCGCCGTGATGCCGTAATCCTGCACCAGAAGGACCCTGTCCTGGGTAAAGCCCTGGGAGATTCCGGTTACACCGACATACTCGGTGAAGACGGTCTCGTGAAAAACGGAAAAGCCGAAGGAATGCTCGCGGCAACCCTTATTGCCAGTGTTCTTAACAAGCAGTACATGGGCTTTATCGACGCAGATAACTATTTCCCGGGATCAGTCTGGGAGTACGTCAAATGCTATGCCGCAGGATTCATCATGTCGAAATCACCTTATACCATGACCAGGATTCTATGGAAATATAAACCAAAAATAACCACCGGCATATATTTTAGAAAATATGGGCGCGTGTCTGAAATTACTAACAAGCACATGAACAACCTCATTTCAAGCAAAACGGGATTCGAGACCGAAGTTATTAAAACAGGAAACGCCGGTGAACATGCCATGTCTCTTAAACTGGCGGAAATCCTTCCATTTGCCCCGGGTTACGCAGTAGAGCCCCAGGAACTGATTTCCCTTTTCGAGGGTTACGGTGGTATTCTTCCCGGAAGTTCACCTTCGGTGACCAAGCACGGTGTGGATGTTTTCCAGATTGAAACAAGGAATCCGCACCTGCACGCGGATAAGGGAGAGCTCCATCTGACAGAGGATATGTTATTGCCCGGTTTAGGAACGATATATCATTCCCGCCTCTGCGAAAATGAAACGAGGCAACAGATTCTCAACGAGCTGATGCAGCAAAATATTCTCAAGGCCGGTGAAGAACCGCCTAAACCCAACATTATCAATCCCTTTAAAAATATCAACATGGAAAAATTTACCGGCGCTATCGGTGAATATCTCAAGACTTGCTCCGCCCTCGAGGACCAGTAGGAACTTTTTAAACAGCCCTTTGTAAAACAAGTTCCACGCCTGATTATTTCATCCCCCCCTTTTCACCACAAGTGTAATATCCCTATTATTTACAAATAACGGGATGCCGGTAATTAAAAGTATGCCCGTATTCGCGGCCCGGGTTCTTTAAAACCAAATTTACCCGTCCCCAGTGATTACGAGACCGTTGGCCTTTTCTATTGTTTAGCCTGCCATTGATAAACATTACATACGGTTATTTTGGGTGCGCGGCTGAGCAAAGGCCTGATATTTTTATTAATTGCGTTTCTTTCTTTATTTTTTTTCCAGGACTCCCAGTCTTTTAAACTGCGAAACGTGCCGATGACGATTTGATGGTTGGGGTCCTTGGAGTTGGTAAGAGTTTCCCCGGTAATATACCCGGGTTGATTCATGACCGCGAGACGAAGCTGTCTCAGCATCGGAGCAAGCTGCTCCTGGCTATCCGGGTTTAAGTGCCGTTCCTGAATTACTTTAACCATTTCCTACCTACTTAATATTATTACTTGGCTTTATTCTGGGTAACGCTATTTTCTTGGTAATGATACGAGTGGACACCACAGAACTCCCATCGAGGGATTTCGGTCCGCTCCTAACCCTTTTCGACAGCTTTCAAAACGTTGGCCATTTCGATGGCGGCGACCGCAGCTTCGAAACCTTTGTTTCCGAGTTTTGTGCCCGCCCGTTCAATTGCCTGCTCAAGGTTTTCAGCCGTAATCACCCCGTTGATCACGGGCACTCCGCTTTCCAGGGTAATTTGGGCAATACCTTTTGTCACTTCAGCAGCGAGGTAGTCAAAATGAGGAGTGCCGCCCCTTATCAAAGCCCCGAGGCAAACGACGGCATTATACTTCCCCGTCTGGGCCATTTTTTTTGCCAGCAGCGGGGTTTCGAAAGACCCGGGTGTCTTGACAACGTCAATATCTTTATCATCAACGCCATGCCGTGTAAACGCGTCCTTTGCTCCTTCCAGCAACCGCCCGGTAATGAACTCGTTAAAACGTGAAACCACCACTGCAAACTTTAACCCCCTGCCCGCTAAAGAACCTTCGAATGTTTTACCCATTTTTACCTCCTGTTTAACTTTAAGAAGAACCCTCTTCCCCGGCAACGGTTGAAATTAGATGTCCTAATTTTTTCCTTTTTGTTTCAAGGTAATTGATATTATGCGGATTCGGCTTTACAAGAATGGGAACCGTTTCTACTACTTTGATCCCGTACCCTGCCAGGCCAACCACTTTTTTCGGGTTATTGGTGAGCAATCTTATAGAACGTAGCCCAATGTCCCCGAGGATCTGGGCGCCGATGCCATAATCCCTCAAATCCGGAGCAAATCCCAGGCACTCGTTTGCTTCCACCGTATCCATTCCCTGGTCCTGCAAAGAGTATGCCCGCAGCTTGTTATGAATCCCGATGCCCCTGCCCTCCTGCCTCATATAAAGGAAAACACCTCTTCCTTCCCGGGAGATGCTTTCCATAGCCAGGTTTATTTGCTCGCCGCAGTCGCAGCGCAGGCTCTTGAAAACATCGCCGGTAAGACATTCGCTGTGAACTCTGACCAGGACGGGTTCGTCCCCTTTTATGTCCCCCAAAATTAAAGCCACATGCTCGTCAGGGTCAATGGAACTTTTGTAAGCGAGGGCAGTGAAATCACCGAACCTGGTCGGCAGTTTCGCCTCTGCCACCCTCTCAACCAGTTTCTCATAACGTCTCCTGTAAGCAATAAGGTCGGCGATGCTGACAATCTTCAAATCGTATTTTTCTGCCATTACTTCCAGTTCAGGAAGCCGCGACATTGTCCCGTCTTCGTTCATGATTTCACAAATAACCCCGGCCGGGTATAACCCGCCCAAGTTAGCCAGGTCAACTATCGCTTCGGTGTGTCCTGCCCTGACAAGCACCCCTCCCTCTCTCGCTCGAAGGGGAAACATGTGACCTGGCTTTGCCAGGTCCTGGGGTTTCGTATCGGGGTCGATAAGGGCCTTAATGGTTGTTGCCCTGTCGAAAGCGGAGATCCCGGTGCTAACTTTATTTTTAGCCTCGACAGATACGGTGAAAGCGGTACAATATTTCGTTGTGTTATCCTGAACCATCAAAGGAAGGTCCAGTTCATCCAATCTGGAACCGATGGCAGGCATGCAAATTAATCCCCGGGCATTTTTTGCCATGAAATTAATCGCATCCGGGGTAACCTGCTCGGCGGCCATGGCGAGGTCACCCTCGTTTTCCCTGCTTGCGTCGTCGACTATTATTATGAACTTTCCTTTTTTTATTTCTTCAATGGCTTCCGGTATGGTGGCCAGCGACATAAGATTCTCCAAAATTTAGATTCTATATATATGATATTACAAAAACCCGTGTTCTGCCAAAAACTTCTGATTTATACCATTCTTACCTGAGCTCAGCAGTTTCTCCACGTATTTGGCAATTATATCTACTTCCAGATTTACCAGGTCTCCCGGTTTACGCCTGGCAAGATTCGTCGTTTTTTGGGTTATATCCACCAGGGAAACAGAAAATTTCGAACTTTCTACATCCACCACCGTCAGACTTGCACCATCCACTGCTATGAATCCTTTTGTTACGATGTATTTCATTACCTGCTGCGGCGCTTCGTAATATGCCAGAATCGCATTCTCAACAGGAACAAAGGTTTTTAACCTTCCGGTTGTGTCGATGTGTCCCTGAACGAGATGACCCCCCATACGCCCTTCCAGGGTTAAGGCCCTTTCCAAATTAACGGGATCACCGGGTCGCAATTTTCCCAGGTTAGTCCTTTTCAGGGTCTCCGGCATCAGATTAACCGTAAAAGAGCGGTTATCCAGGTTAATAACGGTTAAACAAACTCCATTTACCGCAATACTGTCACCGGTTTTTGTGTCTCCAAGTACCCTGACAGCCTCTGTGGTCAAAGCGTTCGGAGATATAGCACGGACTATACCTACTTCTTCAACGATACCGGTGAACATAAATCATTATATTCCAACGGTTTCAAATAGCCCGATATCAGGACATCTTCTCCGAAACGCACTATTTTTACACTTTTTAAATGTTTTGCCTGCCCTACATTCTCCACCCCTACGCCGCCAACCGGAGTTCGTGCCGCTTTACCCCCTACAATTATCGGTGCGACAAAAACGACGACTTTATCAACCAGTTCATGATCGAAAAACGATCCAAGAAGAGTTTCACCACCCTCAACCAGTAAATTGGATATCTCTCTTTTTCCAAGCTCGGAAATAACCTTGCGCAAATCCAGGAAACCACCTGAGGCAGGCACTTTAATCACTTCAGCGCCTTTCTCCTTGAAATTTTCTACCTTTCTCTTTTCGACATCCTCGGCCGTAATTATCAGGATCCTGACCGGTTCCTGAAAAATATTGGCGCTCAGCGGTGTCCTTCCGTGGGTATCAACGACTACCCGCCACGGCTGCTTAACAACTGTTCCTCCGTCACCGGAGATACGCACCGTCAAATGTGGATCGTCAAGCATTATTGTATTAACACCAACCATAATAGCATCGGCACTATAGCGAAGACCATGGACGAACCTGCGGGACTCTTCACAGCTAATCCACTTGGAATGGCCGCTACGGGTCGCTATTTTGCCGTCGAGGCTCATAGCAAACTTTGCAATAACGAAAGGCACCCCGGTTGTGATGTATTTAACATATGCTTCGTTCAACTCCAGGGATTGAGGACCGAGATGTCCGACGACAGTTTTTATACCAGCTTTTTCCAGCGCTTCTTTTCCTTTTCCACATACCAGAGGATTGGGGTCCAGGGTCGCCATGTGGACATGGGTGATACCCGCTTCAATAATAGCATCAGTGCAGGGAGGCGTCCTCCCAAAATGACAGCATGGTTCTAAAGTTACATACAGGCTTGCCCCCCTGGAGGCTTCTCCGGCCTGTTTCAGGGCTACTATTTCAGCATGATGCGAGCCGGCGGTCTGTGTATATCCTTCCCCAACAACCTCCCCATTTTTTATGATCACTGCACCGACAGCCGGGTTGGGATTACTGGAACCTGATGCCAGACCTGCCAGCGAAAGAGCACGTTCCATCGGATTGGCTAATTTTGTCTGGCTCATACCATGCACCCCCTTAAACAACTCCACCGTGCATTTCTCCGGGAATCCGGATACATTAACAACCTCCTGAAACCGCTGTAACCTTATAATACAAGACCATGTTTACCGAAGTTGAACCGAATAAAAACAGAACATCATTTGTTCAAAAAGATTCTATCATCCGACCCTGCGAAGTGCAAATCATTGCTGAACCGCTATGGCTTCGGCCAGCAGATTTCTGGCCATGGCCGGGTCGTACGAAACGGAACAAATAATATAATTACTCATGTTTGAAATCATTATATGTACATCTCTGTTGTCTATGTTTTCCACCCGGCTAAAAGCAGTCTTTCCGTTGATATCCATGCTTTCGACACCGAGCCGGGAAACAATTCGGGGGAAAAGGAACGAAAAAATAAAACCTGGATATTCCGTTTTCCCTGTAATCAACGTACCCACCTGCAACTTATTAAAATCCTGGGGGTAGGCAATCACGGAGGTATCAAGGGGGAAACGTGAATACGAAGCAAAGGCAACCAGGTCTATTCTGGCCTTTTCCATGATTTCAATAAACATGGCTCCGCTCTGGACCGGCAATCCCTCCAGGTTGACATTCAAAATTCTTGGGGCGATTCTGCCGACCCCTCCCGCGAAAGGTTTAAGTCCGGGAAACTCGGACATGAAGGGTGCCAAATTCAGTGCTTCGGGGAATATGGACAACGGAGAAACGAATTTATTACCGGTTATAGCCTGCTTCAAGGCCTCGCTTTCCGGTCCGCCGCCCCTTACAAGGAAAACCTTGTTTCCAGACAAATAAAGCCAGGTATCTTCCCGGGCAGCCAAATAATTGTAAATATTTTGGGCGTCTTCAACCTTGCTGAATTCCAGATTAAAGCCAACTATTTCCTGGCCGGCGGAAGGGCTGATCCATCCCGTAAAAGATGAGACGGCAATATCGTTTTCCAAACCTGATAGTTCCCGGCTCACGATGAATGGTTTTTCCTGCCTGGCAAGTATAAAACCGTCCAATTCCACCTGGGGCACCATCCCGGAACTCAATAACGGGACTTCCCCGGTTACGCTGCCTGGCTGCTGACAGCCGGAAATCAAGATAAAGAAGACCAGCAAAACAACAAGAAGACAATTTGTAACGGGTAGCCGCCCTCTTCCGCTTAAAAAGCTATGGAACAATGCTTATCCTCTCCTGGCAGGCTGACGTCAGTCTGGTTTAAAAGACCGATAATTAAAGCTGTCGATTTATCAGATATAAAATATCTTTATTTTATTGAATATTAAAATGGGCTTCGAGACTCAGCCGTACCGTTAACTCCCCGGCGCTTATTTCCGTGGGGGGCGCGCCACCAATGCCTCCAGGAGCCATTTCAGCCCGGAAAACCGGTTGAGGTGAAGGCATATAGGCGCCGGATTCATTGATGTAAACGGGTTTTCCCAGCTTTACACCAGCCGCCTTTGCCAACTGCTCGGCTTTAATAATGGCGTCCTCCATCGCCTTTTTCCTGGCTTCCGTATAATACGGTTTGGGGTTCTCGACCCCAAAACTGATACCCTGGATTCGGGTCAGGTCGCCTCCCGAATCAGCCACATCATCTATTATCCTGCCTGCGTTATCTATTTTCCTTATTTTGACCCTGACCATATTGTTAACCTGGTAACCGGTGATTACGCTCTTGTTGGTCGTGGGTTCATACCTCAACATCGGTTCTATCCTATAGCTCTGGGTTTGGATGTCTTTTTCCTCGACCCCGTCAGCTTTGAGTGCCCGCATTATTTTGTCCATTGCTACTCTCGCCTGGCTCTGTGCCTCTGAGACGGTATTTTCCTGGGACTGTATCCCGAGAGTTAAATATACAATATCCGGATTAACAGTTACTTCGCCTTCACCACTTACCCGGATGCCTCTCTGGTCTGAACCTGAAAGACTTATACCATTACTGCCGTTTTCCGGCCAGGAGCGGTTCGAAACATCGGATACATCATCATTCTTCCACCAGCATCCACTCAAAATCAAAACGGGTACTAATAAAATAGCCGGGATAATTCTCTTAGATAACATTTTACTCGTCCTGAAATTAATACTAGGGCGCTTAGAGGGTAGCACGGCTGAAAATCAGCGTTTTACCTTAACGTATACTTTTTTCCTGGCAACCAGGGTTAATATGAATAATATGACAACCATAAATATCAACCCTATTTCCACCTGGCGCACCGGCCATAAATACTGTCCCCCGGGTTCACCTGCCGCTCCACCGACTCCCGGAGCAGACTGCTGAGCGGATTGAGGCAAGTTTTCCGGAGCCGGAGTCACCACTGCCCCCACATCAACAGTGCTACCACCTATCGGTAACGGCATACTAATATCGGGCCGCCCCTGCCCGGAACCTCGGGTGGGGACCAAAGCCGGCGTTTCAACCACCTCGGGAACACTTATCTGGGGTGGCGCTGATGGCACTGTCGAAGGATAAACACCGAAAAAATCTCCCGCATTTATGAGAAGGAGGATAACGGCTGTGGCAAGAGTAGCAAGTCTAAATATCCCGAAAATGGACGTACTGGCAACAGGTCGGCTTGCTGTAACTGTAAAAGAGCGGCGGGGAAGTGCTACAGGTAACTGTTTTAACATGCGTTTGGTGGTCTGCAAAGAAGTTAATTCATTATTGCAAACCCCGCACGTTTTAAGGTGTTGCTCTAAAGCAGGCTTCTCCGTGCCAGTTAGCTGGTTGTCTATATACGCGGAAAGCAGTTCCTGATTTTTCTTACACGGCTGCTTCTTAAAAATATTAATCATGGTCCTGTTTAAATGGAAAATTCTACTCTATAAGACGAATTTGGTTGCCAAAAAGTTCCCCTTGCTTCAATAGATAGTCCCGCAGATGCTGCCTGCCCCTGGAGATTCTCGACCTCACCGTCCCAATAGAAGTACCCATTATCCCGGCAATCTCGTCATAATTCATTTCCTGGAGGTCGCAAAGCACCACTGCAAGCTTCTGGTCTGGATGGAGGGTGTTCAGCCCTTTCTGGATTTCTTCCTCAACCATCTTGCGTTCCGCTAAAACTTCGGGGTTATCATGGGAAGGGGTAACCGCTTCGCTAAGGGCAGCGAAGTTATCTTCCAGGGAGACCTTCGGTGACCTTTTCGAAGACCTGAGATAGTCACGGCAGGTATTGGCACATATACGCATCAGCCACGATTTGAAATTAACGAGCTGAAAACTCTCGATTCCTTTCCACGCGGAAATAAAAGTTTCCTGGGCAGCGTCTTCCGCTGAATGGACATCACCCATCATCCTGAGGGCAAGGTTAAAAACGGGCACCTGGTAGTTCTCCACCAGCCGGTTAAAGCAGTTTATTTCGCCCTGCTGACACCTTTTTATGAGATCGTTCTCTTCAATTTGCGTAACCATTTTTGTGTGTATCTATTTTACCAGAATTCCAAACTCTGGCAAATAAATTGAATTTACCTCAACCTCCAACGTTTGGGCTGGACCTGTTTCATATCGGGAATTATGGTTCCGCTCTACCTGGTAAATGAAGTATATTTGTGTATTATCCTATACCAGGATCGTACGCCCCACTCCGCTTTCAACAAAACCATCCCCAAACTCCCGGCGCAGATATTCTATAGCGGTGTCCCCGGAACAGTGACTCGGCGCCACCCTTTTTATGCCTGTTTCCTTTAAAAAAAGAGCAGCTTCCCGCAACTCCGGTTCACTGAATCCCTCCATGTCAAATCCGCCGGCTATCATGTCTATTTTCCCTTTTATTACGGCTTGTGCCGCTTCAACTATTTTTCTTACGGAAGGATGTCCGCAACCTATAACTACCACGGCGCCGTGATTCGAGGTGAGGATTAAACCCTGCTCTACTATGCCACGCCCTATTCCCCCCGTGCTGATTACCCGGTCACATATTTCCTGGGACGAAGAGACTTCTTTCACCTGTGCATTAAAATAACTGATCCGGCGTTTATACTGTCCGGGAAAAATTGCGGGGACGTAAACGGTGGGGTTCTCCGTCTTTTCCAGTAGGCCGAAAAGCCCTCCGGTATGGTCGCTGTCGAGGTGTGATAAAGCAATCCTATCGATTTCCTTCGGCGCCACGCCAAGTTTATTCAGGTTATACAAGAGTATCGAGATGTGGGCACCGGTGTCGAATAACACGGTGTTCTTCCCTGTTTTGATTAAGCAGGCAAAGCCCGACCCTGGCCTGAAGGATTTGTCGTAAACGTAATTATCGTAAACAATAGAGAGTTCCATGTTATTTCTTTAGATGTAGCATCCTCACAAGAGAAAAAACTCCCGGATGTGCTTCGTTCATCTCTCCCCGGAAAAAGTAAATGCCGCACCAGAAAGAAGGAGATGAGTCCGGATTCAGTTCTGTCGTTCTGCCAGGAAACGTTTAGCCAGTTCCAGAAGCTCCTGGGGCTCCCAGAATGAAGTGCGGTACCCGCAATATTTATCCTGGGATGAGTCGTAGCACCCGTCGAAAGAATCATGAATCATGTCATAGATGCGCTTAATTACCCGGCTTGTTACACTGAATTTCTCAACCTCCCCTGTTGCGCTGTCCCATTCCCTATTCAAAATTGCCACAAGACCATCCATCCCTGACAAAGCGCCTATCCGGTTCAGTTCTGCGGTACTCCGTCCTATAATAAACGGGTCAAATGGTAAATAAATAAGACCGCCTTCGGCTTCTTTTTGTTTTTGTACACCCGTTTGATGCAGACCTGCCTGTGTAGTAAAGATACTTTTCCCTATTACAGGCAGTTTTTCATGGGTAGGAGCAACCTCCTCGCATATTAACTCTTCCATTTCAGTTAGTGCTTCCAAATTAAAACCGGGATCTCCAAAGAAACGAATATAATTAGCCACTACTTGCTCCAGGGCTGCATTGCCTGTACGCTCGCCCAGTCCGGCCACGGTAACGTTGACGCGTTTGCAGCCGTAGCGGAAAGCTGCCATGCAATTGGCCGTAGCAAAACCGAAGTCATTATGGCCATGAAACTCCAATTCAGCGCCCGTGGCCACGGAAATTGTTGAAACCAGTTTCGGCAGGCCCAACGGGAGGTCAACCCATGGGTCAGGCACGCCTATACCCAGGGTATCACAAAGCCGGAAATGGGCCTGTTTGTTCGTTTCCTTGAGAGTTCGTTGTATGAAAGGTATTACCCATCCTGCTATATCGGCTTTGGTAACATCTTCCAGGTGTACCCTGGGAATAATTCCGTGTTCACAGGCTGTCAATATGGGGGCAAGATATTTATCCATTGCCTCCTTCTTGCTGCGAAAACCCAGTTTATCAAAGATATGGTGGTCTGAACTGGACGCAAGCATACCCGTTTCCTTTATCCTGCCCTGGCCTACATCCACCAGGAGCTTTATGTCCTTTGGTGTAGCCCTGGTCCAGGTGGTTACCCTGGGATAATCGTAACCGCGGGCCAGGAGCTTCTCCAGTGTCCACAAGTCCCTTTTTTGATAGATGAATACCTCTACGGATTCAATCCTGCCGGTTCCGTTGTCAAGCTTGTGAAGGAGATCAAAGTACTTGAGCTTTGCCTCATTGGGGAAAATGGCAAAACGCGGGTCTTGCGCTCCGTCCCGTAGAGTGGTATCGGTGATCAGCTTGGGACTATTGTGGGGAGCTTCGAGAGGAATCACGGCAGCCTCAGATGTCAGCCCGACGTGAGGCAATTTTCCCTGAAAATTATAATATTTTTTTTCTTCATTTAACTGATATTCAGTCATGTTTGCCTCTAATCGTCTTCTAAAGTTGACGTATCCCCGGTGGGAAGGCCAAGTTCCTTAGCTTTTAATAAACGGCGCATTATCTTCCCGCTCCGGGTCTTGGGCAGCTTATCAATGAATTCAATCTCCCGGGGCGCTGATGCCGCCGCTAATTTTTTACGGCAAAACTGCATTAATTCCCGCCGGATTTCATCGGAAGGTGTAAATCCATCTTTCAAGGCGACGAAAGCCTTAACTACCTCCATTGCCAGGGGATCGGGTTTACCTATAACACCGGCCTCGGCAACGGCAGGGTGCTCCAATAAAGCACTTTCCACTTCGAACGGCCCCACCAGGTGGCCAGCCGTATTTATTACGTCATCAGTCCTCCCGATAAACCAGAAATAGCCGTCCTTATCTTTTTTTGCCCTGTCTCCAGTGATGTACCATCCGTTTTTAAAACGAGACTCGTAGAGTTCCTTATTATTCCAGTAGGTACGGAACATGGCAGGCCATCCGGG
Organism: Dehalococcoidia bacterium; assembly: GCA_030689845.1. GTDB lineage: Bacteria > Chloroflexota > Dehalococcoidia > JACQUA01 > JACQUA01 > JAUYHV01. The sequence continues at coordinate 4,076 of JAUYHV010000334.1, read as the reverse complement.
CCGAACCGCCAAGTTGCCTTCCTGTCCCGGTGGCAACTCGTTAAAAGTATCATCCACAATTTCAGGTGTTATGCCGGGTGTCGGTCTGCCCATGGACCCGGGCCTCACGGACATAAAAGCATAATTTGCGATAAGGATTGCCCCTGTTTCAGTCTGCCACCAGTTATCATGTATGGCCTGGTTGAAGACCCTTTGTCCCCATACGACAGCTTCAGGGTTGAGGGGCTCCCCCACACTGCAAATGTGGCGAAGGGTGCTCAGATCATGCTCAGCCGGTATTTTTTCCCCGGCTTTCATGAGCATCCTTATAGCAGTCGGGGCTGTGTACCACACTGTCACCCGGTATTTTTCAATAAGGGAATACCACATGCTTGCCTTGTACCCACCTTCATATACCAATTGTGTAACACCGTTTGTCCAGGGGGCAGACATTCCGTACGAGGTTCCGGTAACCCATCCCGGGTCCGCCGTGCACCAGTAAATATCATCTTCGTGAAGGTCCAGGGCCCACTTGCCTGTAGCATAGTGCTGGATTAAGGCATTGTGAGCATGAACTGCTCCCTTGGGTTTGCCTGTCGTGCCGGAAGTGTAATGGATAATGGAATGGTTTTCCTTCCCGGATGCCATTTTCCCAAGTTGGGGAGAAGCCTTTTCCATAGCTGTTTCGTAGCTTATTTCATCTTTGCCCAATGAACCTGGGTGACGGTTGTTTTTGTTGACAATTATTATATTTTTTAAAGCGGGCAATTCCTTGAAAATATGTTCCACCCGTGCTTTCAGGTCAGGGGTAGTGATAAAAAGCGAAGCCCCGCTGTCGGCCAGGCGGTCCCTGACCGGGTCAGGCCCAAAGGCAGAAAACAGGGGTCCCACCACCGCCCCGATTTTTAATCCGCCGAAAAAAGCGACGTATAACTCGGGAAGACGTGCCATAAAAATAAAGATCCTGTCTCCTTTTTTTACGCCCAATCCGAGTAAAACATTAGCAAACTTGTTGGTCAAAAGAGCCAGGTCTTTAAACGAATATTTTTCCTGCTCCCCTGACTTACCTTCCCATATCATAGCCACTTTATCGGGCTGATTTTTCAGGTGGCGATCAATCGCGGCATAAGCAAGGTTATAATTGACGCTTTCCTCCAGTTGTAACTCTTTTTCAAGGGAAACCCAGTCAAAACCGGCTACCAACTCTGCCTCACGCGTTAGATTGGGTCTGACTTTCATCTTTTCCACAGGTATCTTGTTAATCGGTTCATAATCCATATTGCCACCTCCTTGCATTGATATTTATTATTTTAAGCCCGATCAGGCCTAAAATAAAGCTGATTATTGCATAAAAACATTTATTTTGTCCAGAAAATAGTCTCTTTTTCATTTCAAGTGGGTAAACTCATCCTTTCTCTGTCCAATCAAACGAAAGTTTCCATTCCGACGAACGAAAGTTTCCATTCCGACGAACGAAAGTTTCCATTCCGACGAAAGTCGGAATCCAGAATTCCATAAAATATCTTTGTACAAGTCTCTCCATTCTGGATTTTCTCTTTCAATCAATTCTATTTTCCACCGCCTTTTCCATTCCTTTATCTGTTTCTCCCGTTGAAGAGTTCCTTCATAATCGCTGCCTGGCTCATAATATACCAGCAGATGTACGCCGTATTTTTTTATTGGTGAATCCTTCAACTAAATCATGCTTATGAGCATAAACCCTCTGAACAAGGTCCCCCGTGAAACCAACATATAGTGTTCCATTGCGTTTACTAACCATAATGTACACAGAATAATCATTCATAATTATTACTGGATTCCGACTTTCGTCGGAATGGGTAAAAGCAGACGCATCAGGTGAACCCTTCATCGTATATGTCTTCATCTATGTACCTTCATTTTTTCTTACCCACTCAGTTTGAGAAGGAACCAGAAAATAAATTATGTCTGAGAAAATGTAAATAATACAGTCCTCTCGGATATATGCCGGCCTGTGTCATCCTTACAGGGACAGGCCGTTCATCCCAACATAGAAAAACGGTTGGTAACACCGGAGTAAGGCGGTTGAAAATATTCTCCGGCCAATTTATATTATGAGAGGATAAGAACATGGGAAAATTCAGGGTTGTTTCCGATTTTCAGCTCACGGGCGATCAACCCCGGGCCGTGGAAAAACTGGCCGAGGGGCTGGCAAAAGGTTATGCAAAACAGACACTTCTTGGGGTTACGGGTAGTGGGAAAACATTCGCTATGGCCAAAGTTGTCGAAATAATCCAGAGACCGACCCTGGTAATCTGCCACAACAAAACCCTGGCCGCTCAACTTTACTCGGAGTTCAAAGAGTTCTTCCCGGATAACGCCGTGGAATATTTCGTAAGTTACTATGATTATTACCAGCCTGAAGCATATCTACCCCGCACGGACACGTATATTGAAAAAGAAACAGATATAAATGAAGAAATAGACAAACTCCGTCTTGCGGCAACCAGAGCCCTGTTTGAAAGGGAAGACAGCCTGATTGTAGCTTCAGTGTCCTGCATCTACGGACTGGGTTCACCGGAGGAATACCTCAAATTCGTTCTCGGCGTTAAGAAAGGCGAGAAATACAACCGTGACAGCCTTGTGCGCAGGCTGGTGGAGATGCAGTACGAACGAAACGACCTGGATTTCAGGAGGGGCAAATTCCGGATACGGGGGGATACCCTGGAAATCCTGCCTGCCTACGAGGAAGCAGGGGTTCGCCTGGAAATGTGGGGTGACGAAGTAGAACGCATTGTAGAAACGGATCCCCTGACCGGCGAAGTCATCAACGAACTGGAAAAAATCGATATTTATCCTGCAAAGCATTTCGTAACTTCACATGAAAAGCTGGTTGCGGCAATCGAAGATATCCAGGCGGAGGTGGAACTCCGGATAAAAGAGTTTACAGACATGGGCAAACCCCTCGAGGCAGCCAGAATCGAAGCCAGGACAAAATACGACATTGAAATGCTTAGAGAAACAGGTTACTGTAACGGCATAGAAAATTATTCCCGCCACCTGACCCGACGCCCGCCCGGCAGCCCTCCCGCCACCCTCATCGAATACTTCCCCAGCGATTACATGCTTTTCATCGATGAGTCGCACATGACGCTACCCCAGATTCGAGGCATGTATAACGGCGATACCAGCAGGAAGCAAACCCTGGTAGATTTCGGCTTTCGCCTGCCCTCGGCCATGGATAACCGGCCCCTCAATTTCGAGGAGTTCGAAAAACGAGCGCCCCGGGTTATTTACGTATCAGCCACCCCGGGACCATATGAGTATAAGCACAGCCAGCAGGTAGCTGAGCAGATTATCCGCCCGACGGGACTCCTGGAACCGACCATCGAAGTTAAACCGAGTTCGGGCCAGGTTGACGACCTTATCCATGAAATAAAGATTAGGGTTGAACGGAAAGAGCGCTGTCTGGTAACTACCCTTACAAAAAGGCTGGCGGAAGAACTGGCCGACTACCTTAAAGAAATGGGTGTTCGTACTCATTACCTTCATTCCGAAATAGATACACTGGAAAGGGTCGAAATTCTCCGGGACCTGCGTATGGGAGTCTATGATGTTGTGGTTGGTATCAACCTGCTGCGGGAAGGATTGGACCTGCCTGAAGTGAGCCTTGTAGCCATACTGGACGCTGACAAAGAGGGTTTTCTCCGTTCTAAAGACGCTCTTATTCAGACCATGGGACGGGCATCCCGGCATGTAGAAGGCCACGTAATTATGTATGCAGACGAGGTTACTAAATCTATGCGGGCAGCCATTCAGGAAACTTACCGCCGCCGCAGTATCCAGGTGGCCCATAACAAGGAACACGGGATAACTCCCCAGGGGATTAAAAAAGCAATAAAAGACATCACCGAACGGTTAAAGGCGGTGGCGGAAACCCGGACACAGTACCAGGCCGAAGGCTCTCGGAACGGAGCGGAAGATAAAAAACTCAGCGAAACAGACATATTCCACCTGGTTAAAGACCTGGAGGTCCAGATGAAAACCGCTTCCAGGAACCTGGAATTTGAAAAAGCAGCCATCATACGGGACCGTATAATTGATTTAAAAAGAGATAT
>JAUYHV010000329.1 GCA_030689845.1 Dehalococcoidia bacterium | reverse complement strand
TAAGCACCTCGTTGTAGGGGTAAGCCCCCGTGCTTACCCTGGTTTCTTTCCGTGGTAATGGGATGCCGAGCATGTATTTTTAATGGAGGGCAACCACAGGGGGTTGCCCCTACACACCCCTGTCATTCCGAGCGGAGTCAATCTGCTTTAAAATCCCCCTATTTCCCCCTTTAATAAAGGGGGAAATAGGGGGATTTGCGGCTTTGAATTATATCAACAGTCCCTTTCTCCCGGGTGGTTATTGCCCGCAGGCTTCTTCAATCTCCCTCGAAACCGGGAATGGGAAAGCGCCGGCACATGTCCTCCACTTCATCCCTCACCCTGCGGACGGTGTTCTCGTCCCCTGGGCTTGACAGGACCTTTACGATCAGGTCTGCCAGCTTCTTCATGTCCTCCCCCTTCATGCCCCGGGTAGTTACGGCAGGCGTCCCCAGGCGGATACCGCTGGTAACCTTTGGAGGACGCGTGTCAAAGGGGATGGCATTTTTATTGGCTATTATGCCGGCTTTTTCCAGCATCTCCTGGGCGGCCTTGCCCGTTATGCCCAGGGGCGACAGGTCGGCCAGGAGCAGGTGGGTATCGGTTCCTCCGGCAACCAGGCGCAGTCCCTTCTTCTGCAGTTCCCCTGCCAGGACCCCGGCGTTATCCAGCACCGCCTGCTGGTAGGTGACGAATCCCGGGGCGAGGGCCTCGGCAAAGCACACTGCCTTGGCGGCAATCACGTGCATTAACGGCCCCCCCTGGAGCCCGGGGAAGACGGCCGAGTCGATGGCTTCGCCGTAGTACTTCCGGCACAGGATAAAGCCGCCCCTTGGTCCCCTCAGGGTTTTATGTGTCGTTGAACATACCACGTCCGCATAAGGCACGGGGGAAGGATGAAGCCCGGCGGCTATCAGTCCCGCCAGGTGCGCCATGTCTACCATGAGTTTGGCGCCCACCAGGTCCGCCATCTTGCGCAAGCGTTTGAAATCCAGTGTCCGGGGGTAGGCGCTGGCGCCGGCCACGATAAGACCGGGACGCTGCTCGACGGCTAATTTTTCCAGCTCGTCATAGTCCAGGAGTTCGGTATCCCGGTTTACGCCGTAATTAACAAAATTATAAAATCTTCCCGAGAAATTCACCGGGCTGCCGTGGGTCAGGTGCCCGCCGTTGGCCAGGCTCATAGCCATAATGGAGTCGCCGTGGTTCATCAGGGCGTAATAGGCAGCCATGTTCGCCTGGGCGCCGCTGTGGGGCTGCACGTTGGCATGCTCGGCCTGGAAAAGCTTTTTTGCCCGCTCGATTGCCAGGTCTTCGGCGACATCGATAAACTCGCAGCCGCCGTAATACCGCTGCCGGGGATATCCCTCGGCATATTTGTTGGTCAGGAGCGAGCCCTGGGCTTCCAGCACCGCCAGGCTGGCATAATTCTCCGAGGCGATAAGGTTGATGGTGGATTTTTGTTTTTCAAGCTCATTATAAAGGGCTGCCGCAATTGCGGCGTCTACTTTTTTTAAATGTTCAAACATAATATTCTCGCGTTTCAGGTTTTTAACTTTACCTTCTGTCCTGTATTTGCTGCTCTTTAACCCGCAACTCCTCTTTTTTCGTTAACTGATCAACAGGTAGCTTTTGAAATTTTGGGGTAAACGCTCATATTTTGCGTTTAATTCCCCTTTTCTAAAAAGGGGTGTCCTTCCGTTTACCGGAAGGATGGGGTATTTAATACCTCCCCCGCTTCGCGGGTACTCCTTTTACCGGAAGGATGGGGTATTTAATACCTCCCCCGCTTCGCGGGTACTCCTTTTACAAAAAGGAGAATTATTTATCCAGCTCTCTAACATGGTTCCCGGGAAGTGGTGCCCCCTGCTCTTTGAAGCAATATTTTATCGC
>JAUYHV010000327.1 GCA_030689845.1 Dehalococcoidia bacterium | reverse complement strand
TCATGCACAGGTGTTCTGCCTGGATAACCACGGCTACCCCGTCAGGTTTGAGAGCTGTCAAAACGGTATCGGCAACCTGTCTGGTTAATCTTTCCTGAAGCTGCAGGCGTCTGGCAAGGATTTCCACTACTCTGGCCAGCTTACTGGCTCCGACTACGCGGCCGTTCTCGTTGGGAATGTACCCTATATGGGCCACACCGAAGAAGGGCAGGAGGTGGTGTTCGCAAATGGAATAAAAAGGGATGTCGGAAAGAATAACCATCTCATGATGGCCTTCTTCAAACCCCGTCGAAAGCTCCTGCACCGGGTCTGCATCCATCCCCTGGAATAGTTCCGCGTACATGTCAGCAATGCGTCGGGGGGTGTCCACCAGGCCTTCACGGTCCGGGTCCTCTCCGATAGCCTTTATCAGCGTGCCAACGGCGTCGATGATTTTTTCCCTGTCTATCACGAAGTTACCTTTCCTTATTGTCCGTATATTTGCCTGTCGACGAACCGTGTGATATTTTTATCCGTCGATGAATAATTCTCCCCTCCAAGGTACAGCAACGGGGCGACACCTGAGGATAAATCCAGCCCTTTCCCGGGAAAAGCCTTTTGGTCAAAGTGCACAGCCACTATTTCACCTACGAACAGCTCGTGGTCTCCGTAGGTTTTGCTGTCCACCAGTCTGCATTCGTAGGCTGCGTAAGCGGTTTTAATTATCGGGACGGATGTTTTAACCGGAGAGTCTTTTTTTATATTATATTTCTCGAATTTATTGACTTCAGCCCCCTTGCTTCCCCCTACTGCGGCTGCCAGTTCTGCCTGTTCCAGGGGCATAAAGTTAATGCCGAACTGCCTGCTGCTGTTTATCAACTGGAAGGTGAACCTCCTGGGGCTTATCAAAACCCCGTAGTAGGGAGGAGAAAAAGAGAAAGGAGCGTGCCAGGCTGCCGTCATGGCATTTTCTTTGCCCTCGTGGCGGGCGGTAACGATAACCGCCGATGATGGAAAATGGTAGTGATAATTGCCGGCGCCTTCGTGTTTTGCTGTTAACACGTTATTACCTCCTTATTAAATCAGCCCCAGCCCAGGGCTTTTTCGACGGAAGCCAGGTCTCCAGGCACGTTGATAATCGACCGGGAATTGGCCAGGGCTGTTTCAGGGTCTTTAAGTCCCGTCCCTGTAATAACGCAAACCACTTTTTTCCCCGAAAAGTCCATTCCCGTGTTTTTCATTTTTATGAGTCCGGCAAGGGAAGCAGCCGAAGCCGGTTCTCCGAAAATTCCTTCCCTGGTTGACAGCAGCTGATATGACTCCAGTATTTCATCATCAGTGACGCAGTCGATTAATCCGCCTGACTCGGCGGCAGCGCTAACGGCGCTTTTCCAGCTTGCCGGGTTGCCTATCCTTATGGCGCTGGCGACGGTTTTCGGCTCCTTTACAGGATATCCCTTAACAATGGGAGCGGCCCCTTCGGCTTCAAATCCCATCATACGGGGTTTCTTTGTAGATTTGCCTGCCCGGTGATATTCGACAAAGCCCTTCCAGTAGGCAGTGATATTACCTGCATTGCCCACGGGTATAAAAAGGTAATCAGGAGCATCCCCGAGAACGTCGATAATTTCAAAAGAGGCGGTTTTTTGCCCTTCGATTCGAAAGGGATTGATGGAGTTTACAAGGGAAACAGGGTGTTTTTCGCACAGGGCCAGGACAATTTTCAAGGCATCGTCAAAATTACCCTGGATGTTGACGATGTTTGCCCCGTAGGCAATGGCCTGGGCAAATTTTCCCCTGGCGATTTTCCCTTCAGGCACTATAACAATCACGTCGAGGCCGCACCTGGCTCCGTATGCGGCGGCGGAAGCGCTGGTGTTTCCGGTAGATGCGCAGATTATAGCCTTGCTGCCGCTTTCTATTGCCTTGGCAACTGCGAAAACCATACCCCGGTCTTTAAAAGAACCGGTGGGGTTACAACCTTCAAGCTTGAAATAGAGTTCCCCGCAGCCTAACTGCCCACCAAGGCTGACCGATGCCACCAGGGGTGTGTCACCTTCTCCAAGATTGATGACCGGTGTGGCATCCGTACAGGGTAAGAATTCACGATAGTTGAGGATGACTCCGCGGCCCAAGTTAATGACCTTTACTTTTCATGATTACTAATGGATTTTGAATCCCCTGCATTATTGTTAATACCCTGCCTGCAATTATAAAATTCGCAGTCCGGTGTCCCTTTTGATTTTTTTAAAAGACATGCCCACCGGGAACGGAGGAGAGAGATTAACTTTCCACCCTGATAATGTTATTGATTTCTTTAACAACATCCAGTTTTTCCATTTCCCGGGTAGCAATATTCAATCCCTCTTCCAG
>JAUYHV010000317.1 GCA_030689845.1 Dehalococcoidia bacterium | reverse complement strand
CTGGAAGCCAACGTTACCCTGGCGTTACAACACCCTGAGTTAGGTCCCCAGTTAAAAAAACGGCTTGGTGAGATAAATTTCCGGTCCTGATATTCCTGACAGCCGAACACTTTTACTCCAGTTTTAATAGGCAACCCGGTCTATCTCTAAGGCTGGTTAAAATAGCGTTATTTGTGCCACAGGCTACCCCCAATGCATTTGAATCACCAGATTTGACATCGTTTTATTATCCGTGCTATAAAAACTCTGCCAAAATTTATTACAAACACGTAAGTTTCTTTAAACTCTATATTAGCTCATTGAACAAGATTATCCATACACCGGGTCAATGCCGTTAAAATAACCCTTCAATCAACCAACGTTTAACATAGCACGCTATCAGGAGGGAGCAAAATTGATTGAGACAAACTACGACGTAATCATCATAGGCGCCGGTCCCAATGGTTTGGAAACAGGGGCTTACCTCAGTAAAGCAGGTTTAAAAGTTCTCATCCTGGAAGCCCGTCATGAAGCAGGGGGTGGACTTGCAACAGAGGAAGTTACCCTGGCTGGTTATCTTCACAATACCCACGCCGTTTACATGATGATGGTGGACTATGCTCCGGTATACCAGGATTTCAAGCTGGAAGAAGTATACGGGTGCCGTCATATTTATCCTCCCCTCCAGTTTGCGTTGCCCTTATCGGACGGGCGTTGTTTATGTCTTTATTCCGACCCGGAAAAAACTGCCCGGTCCATAGCTGAGTTTTCCCAAAAAGATGCCGCGTCGTACCGGGACCTTATTCAGCAGTGTAAGCAAGCGGTTGCCGATTTTATCGCACCGGCTACTTACGCCCCGCCTGTTCCGGCCCTGGACCAGGTAGTCAAACTCCAGGGTACTGAAAGCGGCCGTTTCATGCTGGAAGCCTCGGAAAAAACGCCAAGGGAGTTGGTCGAAGAACACTTTGAAAACGAACATGTCCGGGCTTTAATGCTTTACGTGGCTACACACTGGGGAGTCCCCTATGATCAATCCGGCCTCGGGTATCTTTCTCTTCTTTATCTCGACCGTGCTGCCAACTATCGCCTTGTTGAAAGCGGTTCCCACCGCGCAGCCCAGGGCCTGCATAAAGTTATCCACGAGAACCACGGAGTGTTGCTGGATAATGAAAAACCTGCTCGCATAATAATCGAAGGTGGGGTTGCCACGGGCGTTGAACTCCATGACGGGACTATCGTTAAAGCCAGTCAAGCAATAATCAGCACTATCGACCCACACCAGACTTTCCTGCAACTGGTTGGTGAAAAGAACCTGGATAAAGATTTTGTAGAAAGCATAAAAGGGTGGCAGTGGGAAACACACAGCCTTTTAACCATTCAATTAGCCCTGGCAGAGAGTCCTGATTTTTCCGCTGCTGCTTCGAACCCGGAAATAAATAAATCTTTCATCTATATCCTCGGTTATGAAACACCCGGGAGCCTCATGGAAGATTATGACAAAATAGAAAATGGCGAACTTCCAGCCCGGGCAGCTTTCAACTGCTGTTTCCCGTCCGTTCACGACCCTACTCAGGCACCTCCGGGGCGCCACACCGGTATTATCTCCAGGTTCGCTCCATACAACCTGAAAGACGGCGGGGCCGAAAAATGGTACAACATGGAATTTAAAGAACAGGTTGCTCAAAGTTGCCTTGACACCCTTTCAAAATACGCGCCCAACATGACATCGGAAAAGATACTCTGGAAATATATGACCACTCCCAAGGACATACAAAATAAGTTCCCGGATATGGTGGAAGGATCTTTTAAACAGGGGTTATATCACCCACTGCAAATGGGTTATTTAAGGCCTAATGAAGAATGTTCTAACGCACGGACCCCCGTAAAAAACCTTTACCTGGGCGGTTCCAGCAGCTATCCCGGCGGTTGTGTTATCTGGGGTGCGGGTTATCTGGCGGCCAATGCTGTTGCCGAGGATAAGGGTATAAACAAGTGGTGGAGGGAACCGGAAATGGTTACGAAGGCAAAAGAGGCAGGCCTGTTATAACGTGCAGTTTCTCATCGCCTGACGGGTTTTTCTATAACAAACAAGCAAAGGGATGTAATATTATTTTTAAAAAGTGAGAACTCATGGCTTATATACCAAAAATCCTAAGAATAAATCTAACCAGCGGAAGTTTCCGTGAAGAAGCCCTGCCTGATAAGTTCCTGAGAGACTATGTCGGTGGGCGGGGTTTGGCTGTCAAATACCTTTACGATGAACTTATACCCGGTACAGAACCTTTAAGCGCGGACAATAAACTCATCATATCGATAGGCCCGCTGTCCGGCACAGGTGCCCAGTGTACCTCCCGCTGGATGGCAACAAGTAAAAGTCCTCTTACGAACACATATTTCCGGTCCGTGGGCGGTGCCGATTTCGGAGCATGGCTCCGATGGAGCGGTTTTGAATTAATTATTGTTGAAGGTAAAGCTAACTCCCCTGTTTATCTGATGTTAAAAGACGGGACACCAAAAATACTGGAAGCAAAACAACTCTGGGGAAAGACTACTTCCGAAACCCAAACATTCCTTTCGGATATTCATGGGAAAAATGTTCGAACGATTTGCATAGGTCCTGCCGGGGAGAACCTGGTCCGCTACGCCGGTATTTTCAGCGGCACGCACTGCGCCGGAAGAGGTGGGCTCGGAGCTGTAATGGGCTTTAAAAACCTCAAGGCTATTACCCTGGACGCAACGAGAAATGTCGAGTTACCGGATCCTGAAGAGTTCAAAGCCCTTGTTAAAGAACAGGTAGCGGCTATAACCGGCAGCAGGGCTTATCCGGGCTTCTCGGACCACGGCACTACTTACAATCAGGACAATACTAACCGCAACGGAATTTTTCCCACAAAAAATTTCCGTTTTGGCACTCTCGAAGGGTGGGAAAAATTTTGCGGCGATGAATACGCCAAATTAAAAGTAAAAGATGTAAGTTGCTACGCCTGCCCAATTCACTGCGGCAACAAATACGTTGTGTCCTCCGGACCATACGCCGGGGCACAAGCAGAGGGGCCGGACTACGAGACCATCTGGGCATTTACGGGAAACATGTTGAGCACCGAGATCGGCGCTACCATCATGGCAAACCAGCTTTGCGACGAACTCGGGATGGATACAATGACCATGGGAAGCACCATTGGGTTTGCTTACGAGCTTTACGAACGGGAAATTCTGACATCCAGGGATACGGATGGTATCGAACTTACCTGGGGCCGGCACGATATAATTGCAGACCTTATTAAAAAAACAGCTTACAGGCAGGGCCTGGGCAACCTTCTTGCGGAGGGAGTCAAATTAGCTGCCCAGCGAATAGGGAAAAATGCCAGCTATTATGCTATGCACATTAAGGGTCTGGAAATACCAGCGTACGATCCGAGGGGCGTCAAATGGCAGGGGCTGTCCTATGCCACTTCGACCATTGGAGCAAGCCACAACATAGGTTACTCTGTGCAGGAACTGTTCGGCAGCAAGTATCCCAGGCCAGTTGATAGATACGCAGATAACGGCTATGCCGATGTGGTGATATATAATCAAGATACTGCTGCGACTTTTGAAACGGGTATTATTTGTCTTTTTACCCCGCAACTTGGCATGACAAGGATGCCAGATTTCTCCAGGATGATTGCCTCTGCCCGAGCTATCCCGGAGTTAAACGACCCCGAATATATGGTTAAGGTTGGGCAAAGAATATATAACATGGAAAGGGCTTTCAACTTAAGAGAAGGTGTAGGCAGGGCCGAAGACGCTTTTCCCCGGAGGTTTACCAGCGAACCGTTGATAAATGCAGGACCTGCCGAAGGGCAAATAATAAAAACACCCGATATAATGCTGGATGAGTACTACCAGGCAAGGGGATGGGATAAAGATGGCTTCCCGACGGACAACAAATTGATTGAACTTGGATTGAGTGATATAGCAACGGATTTAACTTCAGCCAAAACAAAATTAGCCGGGTAGAAATCACCTTTGATAAAAGTGCAACAGTTTTGTTTGAATTATTTTATACGAATGGAGGCGTCCAATGCCAGATGCCAGTTTTGACGTAGTAATAATCGGCGGAGGAACCAAGGCCTTAATGCTTGGTATGTATTTAACAAAATACGGCGGCATGACTGTGGGTATATTTGAGAGCCGTTATGAACTGGGGGGAGGGCTCTCTTCGGAGGAAGCCGCGGCGCCGGGTTTTATCCACAATACCCATTCCACGCAGCACACCAGTAAGATGTATTATGAGCCGCTATACCAGGACTTTCCGGATTTCGAAGAAAAAGGGGCTAAATACGCCATTTGTGAAGCAGGGACAGGAATGATATTCAGGGAAGACCAGTCTTGCCTCGTTTTTTACCAGGAACAAGTTGATCCTAACCAGGAGCGAACAGCAAAAGAGATCGCCCGGTTTTCCCAGAAAGATGCCGAAACATGGTTAAAACTGCACGACTATTACAAGAAGAAGCTGAGGCCGGCTCTCATGGAAAGGATGTTCAATCCTCCCCGTATCGGGGTTAGAGATGGCTTCGATAAACTTTTCGCCGACCCGGACTGCCCTATTGACCCCCAATGGTCTTCAATGAATTGCCTCCAGGTAGGCAGAGAGCTTTACGAGAGTCCTGAAGTCACCTGCGCTCACCTGCGGGGGCGCCAGTCAGCAGACGGTATCCCGCCGGACATTTTTGGCAGCGGTCTAAATCAATTTATCTATCCGTTAACCCTGGCAGAAAGCGATTTTACTATCGGCGGCTCTCACAGCGTCACCCATGCCGCTGCCCGCATCTTTTTACAAAACGGAGGCAAGCTCTTCACCATGGCGGAGGTAAAAAAAGCCACGATTGAAAACGGTAAAGCTACAGGCGTCCAGCTCGTTAATGGATCGTTAATAAAAGCGAACAAGGCAGTAGTAAGCACGTTGAGCCCCTACCAGCTCTGTTTTCAAATAATAGGTCCCGAGTACCTGTCTCAAAAAATTCTTAAAAAAGTGGAAAATCTTGAGACTCGTTATACCTGTCTTGCCTGGTACGGCTGGGCGCTGCACGATGCCCCTGAATATAAAGCAGCAGCCTTTAATCCCGACGTAAACAATACCCAGCTTCTGGCCCTGGGTAATAAAGACCCCGAGAGCCTGGTTCGCGAAGCGCACTGGCGGCGACTGGGGAAAATCTCGCCTGAAATGAATCTTGTCGCCTGGTGCTATTCTATTGTTGACCCCACCCAGGCTCCCCCGGGAAAACATTCCGCAGGTACCGAACAATTCGTGCCTCCGGCGACCGCCCTTTCCGAAAAAGAATGGATGGTTTTTAAGAAACAGCACGCAGAGGATGTCGTTCAGGAATGGCAGAAATACGCTACCAACATGAACTGGGATAACATTATAGGGTATTACCCTGAAACTCCACCAGATATTTGCCACCTGGCCAACATGGCTCCTTCCGGAAACTGGGCGGTTATTGACTGCATTCCGACACAGCAGGGCAGGCGGAGACCCATTACCGAACTGTCTTCCCACCGCACTCCCGTAACAAATCTTTACGGCACCGGTTCAGCGTGGCACCCGTCGCCGGGAGCACACTCATACCAGGCTTACAATTGCTACAAAGTTATGGCAGAAGATTTCGGCCTCAAAAAACCCTGGGAGGAAAAAGGGCGACCATATTAAATATTTTCACAATAAGTGTGCTTTTGAATATTTCTGTAATTTACAATTACCGGTATATTTATTATCCGGTCACTTTGGGACCTAAAAAACCAAACAATGTTCCATTTAATTCATGAACTCCACACTTGACATTGGACGCTTCTTTGTTACAATCTATTGAACAGGCAACAAAGAAATGTCCGTAAAGGAGATAATAATGCGGCTCCTGGCGATAAAAAAGAGAATATTTTATACCCTGGTTGTATCCTTTCTACTCGTCAACCTTGGGGCGAGCTTTAATATATCCGCCTTCGCCCAGGAGACAATCGTAGAGGTGAGCTCGGCTACAGCCGCGCCGGGTCAGCAAATACAAATACCTGTCACCGTTAAAAATATTACTGCGGAAACCGGTCTGTGTGCCTACGATTTTCAGATTACCTACGACATTTCAGCATTTCAAGTCAATAATGTAAACCCTGGAGACCCGCCTTTTAGCTCTTTTGCAGCGGTGAGTGTTAAAGAAGCTATAGGGACAATATATATTAACGCAATTCACACTCAGGTGCCGGGGCCGATAGGGAGTATCATCGTTGCCAGGATTAATCTGACGGCTATTAGCGTTGGAAACTGGCCTATCAACGTAAATATTACAACCCTTGCAGATGTTAATGGGAGCAACGTTGCCGCAGTTGCCGCCCCGGGGACACTGACGGTTTCCGGCGCTCCTGTTGGCACCGTGCCTGCTATACCCTCACCCACCAGCACCCAGGCTCCCCCCCAACCCACCGCTACCGCCACCGCATCTGTCCCTACTGCCGGAACCTCCTTGGAAGTTGGGTCAGCTACACTGAGTGTTGGGACTACAGCCAGGATACCCATCACTGTTAAAAACATAAGCGCTCCCAGCGGTTTCGGCGCTTACGATTTTAATCTTAGTTTTAAACCTGAGGGTGTCCGCGTTGACAAGATAGAAGGAGCTAACGAGGCCTTCGGTGCCCTCGAAGTAGCGAATGTAAACAATTCTGCCGGATGGGTTTATTTTAACGATTATACGATACAGGTGCCCGGACCAAAAGGAGATGTTATCGTTGCCTACGTTACAGTCAGAGGTATGTCTCCGGGGAGATGGCCCCTGGAAATAAAGGCTACCACCCTTTCTGCGTCCAACGGAGATGATATACCTGCAGTCTTAATCACCGGTAATATCGCGGTAAGAAGCACTTCGGCTCCACCACCGCCTCCAACGACACCCTTACCCTGGCTAACCCCAATCCCCATGATTACAGCAACTCCAACTCCAACACCAACTCCAACACCAGTTCCAATGCCTTCTGCTGCTCCGACATCGGCTCCAACGAGTCCTCCGACAGCCGCCCCCACCGCTCCAGTAACACCAGAGCCGGTGGTCACATCTGCACCGCGCCCTGTTGCGACACCCACTGCAGCACCCGCCCCTGTACCTTCCCCTACTCCTGAACCCCCGGCGTCTCAGCCTAGAAACTGGCCGTTAATAATAGGAATCGCTGCCCTGGCAATAGGCATTATCATCGTCCTGGTTTTTTTCCTTGCAGGTAAAAAACCTTCACTCTGATGATTAATCAGACGGGAATCTCATATCGTTTGGGATAACCCCTGTACTTCCCCGGTTTCCCTATTTCAAAGTTTTTTTGGCTCGGGGGAAGTCTTGTTCCGAAGTAATAACAAGCCCCCATGCCGCACCCGTCCCTCAACTCATTATCCTGTAACTTGTAGAGCTCCGTCTAAACCTGAGTAAACCTCATTCTGTGATAAAAACGGTCAGCGAAGCTGTAAAGGCACCCGCAATAATTTTGGCGGTATAAATCAAGGTCCCGGGCCATCATACGGCTTTCCAGATAACCGTGTCTTAAATCTTCATATAAAAAAGGGATTCCTACCGCCAGTTGAACTTCACTCCCGACCTGCTTTAGCACCTCATGGTCCTGATAAGGGCTTATTGACAGTGTAGTGGTAAAAGCATCGAAACCCTCGACTTTTGCCGTCAATGCAGTTTCAAATAACCTGAGACGGTAACAAAAACCGCACCGGCTCTCTTTCTCTAAGTGCCCCGCCACGGCGGAAAAATATTTCTCCCTTTCATAATCAGGCGAAACAATAAGAGAAAAATCGCAGTCTCTGGCAAAATCCTCCAGGGCCTTCAAGCGCAACTGGTGCTCTGATAAAGGATAGATGTTGGGGTTGTACCAGTACCCGTAAACCTCCCGGGCTTCCTTTCGCCAGTGCCCCAGTGTATAAGTTGTGCAGGGAGCGCAACAAACGTGAATTAATAGAGATGCCACGTTCACTCAGTCCATAATTTGGCCTGCGGGGTCTGGTCTTTTGGATAAGGCAGGCCCAGGTGCTGAAAAGCCAGCCGGGTAGCAACCCTGCCCCGCGGCGTCCTGTCCAAAAACCCAAGTTGCAGCAGATAAGGCTCACAAACATCCATTATAGTATCAGCCTCTTCACTTATCGAGGCAGCGATGGTCTCGAGTCCCACGGGGCCACCATCGAATTTCTGAATAACAGTCCTGAGCACCTTATGGTCTATTTCATCCAATCCAATTTCGTCCACTTCCAGGCTTGTGAGAGCCTCTTTGGCGACCTTTTCGGTTATCACCCCTTTAGCCTTAATCTGGGCATAGTCCCGGACCCTTTTAAGCAGCCTGTTTGCCACACGTGGCGTACCCCTGGCCCTGCGGGCTATTTCTTTAACCCCAGCCTGTTCTGTCGGGATGCCCAGAATACCGGCAGACCTGATAATAATATCCGCAACGTCCTTTTCGTTATAAAAATCAAGGCGGTAAATTACTCCGAACCGGTCCCGCATGGGAGAGCTTACCATAGCGAACCTTGTAGTAGCGCCTATCAGGGTAAAAGGCGGTAAGTTGAGCCGCAGGCTCCGCGCGCCAGGACCTTTCCCTATCATTATGTCTATGGCAAAATCTTCCATGGCCGGATAAAGCACCTCTTCCACCGTCCGGCTCAGACGGTGAATCTCATCAATAAACAATACGTCATCTTTTTTCAAATTGGTGAGGACAGCAGCTATATCACCCGGGCGTTCGATCGCCGGACCGGAAGTATTTTTTATATTAACTCCCATTTCCGCTGCAATTATTAAAGCCAGTGTTGTCTTCCCCAGACCGGCAGGACCGTACAATATTATGTGGTCGAGCGCCTCCCCCCTTTTTTGTGCCGCCTGGATAGCGATTTTCAGGTTGGTTTTAACCTTTTCCTGACCTATGTATTGCTCCAGCCGTCTGGGACGCAGGCTGTTGTCCAGGGTAGAATCCTCCTCGGCAATAATTCCTGAAACTACCCTTTCCGGCTTATCTGGTTTCTCTTTCATGGAAGAAAATTATAACATATTTCCTGTCGTTTTCAGTTTAACACACGGTAACGCAGACATAGATATGTTGAATGTTGAAATGATTCCCGGCATTCCAGGGACTAACTTAACTGAGTCTGTCGTTATATGATTCGATCCTACCGTTAAGCCCCGTGATAAAATAACGCTATAATATTTTGATGGATTATGATAGACTAAAAAAAGAAATACAGACAGACGCGGTATTAAAGATAGTTAAGGATTAATTATGAACTGGCTTGATATTGTTATACTGGCCATTATTTTCGTATCTGGTTTCCTCGGGTTTACAAAAGGTCTTGTGCGCTCCTTTTTCAGCCTCCTGGGACTGGCTCTCGGTGTTAAACTGGCAAGCATGTACTATTTTGGGGTCGGGCAAATGTTAACTTTTATTCCCAATGAAACGGGCATGAAAGCTGCCGGATTCATCATCATATTGTTTGCTGTATTGCTTGTTGCCTGGATAGCAGGTGGATTGTTGAGGAAAATAATATCCCTGTTTGGCCTGAAGCTCATCGACCACCTCGGTGGAGCCGTCCTGGGACTTGCCCTCGGCATCCTCACAAACACAATTGTAATAGTTCTTCTTCTTACCATCCCTTTCCCTGCGCTCAGGAAGTTTATTCTTAGCTCAGGAGTAGCTTCTTTTCTCGTAGAAAAACTCGCGTCTCTCTTCCCCTTTTTACCAGATAATATAAATACATTCCTCAATTTGTTCTTTTTTATTCAGTAAGCAGAGGAACATTTCAAATACAAAAGGGCCGCTTTTAGCGGCCCTTATTATTAACTCCGGTTTTGATTTTTGTTGTTCTCAGGCTTTTGGTTCTTTGCCTGGATTTAGCTTTTTCCATTTTTCGAGCAGTTGCTCTTTAGTTTCCTTGTGGTCCGGGTCCGGCACACAGCAGTCAACGGAACAGGCTTCAACACACATGGGCATGTCGGCATTACCCACACACTCGGTACACTTATCGGGGTCGATAATATAAACCGGGTCCCCTTCTGTTATCGCCTTATTGTCACATTCGGGCTCACAGGCTCCGCAGGCGATACATTCTTCGGTAATTTTATAGGCCATTTGTGTTTTTCCTCCTGATATAAAGCTTATTCAATAAATACGTGCATAAACCAATTTCATACCCGTGGATTTGTTAGGAACCCAGCCGGAAAGGTTGAGCTATTTACCCCTGCTTTAAAACCTCATGGCAACGTATTCCATTGCGCAGATACCCGGGGCCGTTAGCGCTTATCCCCGGGGTTGTACCCGGACCTATCATCTCCGGAACTGGATTACCATGATTATCCCCGTTGCCAGGGTTTCGATTTCAGGCTTTGGGTGTCTTTCCCGGGTTTATTTTTGAAAATTTCGCCAGCAGTTGTTCCTTCGTTTCAGAATGTGCCGGGTCAGGTACACAACAATCTACCGGACAGACTTCCGCACAGCGGGAATGCTCAAAGTGCCCAACGCACTCCGTGCACTTGCCCGGGTCAATTACGTAAATGTTATCCCCCTCAGTGATTGCCGTGTTAGGGCACTCCGGTTCACATGCGCCGCAACTAATGCATTCTTCAGTTATTTTATAAGCCATTAATTTTCCCCCTAAAAGATTCTTTTTATTACGGTAAAGCTAATTTTCTTTTGAAAGCGGCTAACACATTTGGAGGCACCAGGTCTGCAATGTTGCCATTGAGAAGAGCCACCTCTTTTAAAAGACTGGAACTTAAAAACTGGTAATGCAAATTTGTCATGAGAAAGGCTGATTCCAGGTTTGGATTAATACTTTTATTCATCAAAGCCATCTCAAATTCACCTTCAAAATCGGAACTCATCCTGAGACCCCGTACAATGACCTGAGCGCCTGATTGCCCGGCATAATCAACCGTCAAAGAACTGTAAGCCTCAACACTAACATTTGGAAGGTTGGCAATAGCCCCTTTCCACAACTCAACTCTTTCTTTCGTGGAAAAAAGCAATTTTTTTGCCGGCTTATCATAAACACCAATAATAAGGGAGTCAAATAGTTTGGATGCCCTGGTGGCAATATCCAGATGTCCATTGGTAACGGGGTCAAAAGTGCCCGGATATATTGCTTTTGTCAATGCGCGCTATCCTTTCGAAAAATAGAAACCCCTGTATCCCCGTATTTCCTTTGCTTTATCAATAATAAATTCCCGTAACACTGGTTTATTTCCACCCTGCTTGAGTGTAGGAGCACGACTACTCCTCCATCGTTCAGCAACCCTGTCAATGAGAATTGCAGCAGTAATTGATGAATTGTTCGGTCACGATATGGAGGGTCCATAAAAACCAGGTCGTACGGATCTTTAAGATTCTGTAATGTCCGACCGGCATCGCTGCAACAAACACGGGAAAAAGCCGTCAATCCGCCATGTTCAAGATTAGATTTTATTACGCTGCAAGCCCCGATATTCTGCTCGACAAAATCCACCTGTTCAGCCCCACGGCTGAGGGATTCAATACCCAAAGCCCCCGACCCGGCGAAAAGGTCCAGCACCCGGTTCCATTGTATATCCATGGATTCGAGGATAGAAAACAACGCCTCTTTGACCATGTCCGTAGTCGGTCTGGTGGTTGTGCTTTTCGGTGATTTTAATTGAAGCCCCTTGCTTGTTCCGGCTATAACCCGCATAGCTCATAAAGTATAGCACTTATCAAGTAATAGTTTAGTTTTTCCAAAAACTTAGCTTATAGTATCACCCCCCCTCCCCGCTGTCAAGGGTTTTTTTTGAGATTTTTATCAGAATTGGGGGAAAAAAGTCAATAAATTGTGATATCCCTCTGGACTCGGTCTCATTTTCGTGATACTATCAAATCATGGAAAAGACAATGACCGTTCAGGGACGGGGAATAACGCAGGATGACATTGAATTAGTCCAGCGGCTGATCGAAGCCAATCCTTCCCAGAATCGCACCCGGCTTTCCCGGGAGCTATGCGTTCTGTGGAATTGGCGTGCCGCCAATGGCCAGGTCAAGGATATGGCCTGCCGTACCCTTCTTTTAAAATTAGAGCAGCGGGGCCATATCACCTTGCCTGCGCGTCAATCACCTTCCGGTTGGGGCTGTCGTAAGCTCTCTATTCCCTGCGTCCCCCATAAAACTGAGCCTATTGCCTGCGCTTTGAGCGCCCTGGCACCGGTATATGTCGAGCTGGTTGAAGACCCAGGTCTTCTGGGGCTCTTCAAGGGTCTGCTTTCCCAGTATCATTATCTGGGTTTCAATGGCACTGTGGGAGAGAACATGAAGTATATGGTTTTTGACCGGGAGCGAAATCCCCTTGCCTGCCTTCTCTTTGGCTCGGCAGCCTGGAAGAATGCCCCCCGGGATGACTTTATCGGCTGGGATGCAGCTACAAGAGAAGCAAATCTCCAGTTCCTGACCAACAACATGCGGTTTTTGATTTTGCCCTGGGTCAGAGTTCCGCATCTGGCCAGTCATATCCTGGGAAGAGGCGCCAGGCGTATCAGCGGGGACTGGATGGAGAAATACGGCCATCCCATCTATCTGCTGGAAACCTTTGTGGAGCGGGATTGCTTCCGGGGCATCTGTTACCAGGCTGCCAACTGGATTTTGGTAGGTCAAAGCAAGGGGCGCAGCCGCAACGACAGGCATGCCACCCTTAAAGTGCCCGTCAAACATATTTACCTTTACCCGCTGACAGAAAGATTTCGGGAGGCCCTCAACCAGCGGGTGGGCGAGCAGAGAGGGCGACAGATGGAAGGCAAATAGAGTGGAGTGTCATCACGGTACTCGTTGTCCCTATCTAAAGGGTGGAGATGTTTGGCGTCTAATTCGTGAGCGGGATTACTTAAGCCAGCGGATCGATGAAATGGAAAAGGTGATGGCGCTGGCTCAGGCAGAGATTGAAAAGTTGCGGCAAGAAAACCAAAATATTAAAGAGGAAAAAGAGACGCTGAGTTATCAATTGAAGCAAATGCTGGGTAAGATTTTCAAGCCTCAAGTAAAGCCAGATCACGATGTTAACCGTCCGAAACGCGGTGCCCCTTGCGGTCATCGTGGAAATAGTCGCAGACGGCCAGAAGAGATCACTGAACTTATTGAAATCTATCCTGATAAATGCGATAGGTGTGGTGGTCAGATTAAGGCCTATGAGAAAAGTTTTGATGAGCACGTGGTAGAAGATATCGAGATAAAGAAGAAGGTGACCTGTTATCGGCTACATTATGGCTACTGTAAGCAGTGTAAAAAGGTGGTTTATCCCAAAGCCAAAGAAGCTGTAATTCCAGGTGACCGAATCGGGGTTCAGGCTCGTGCGGTGGGTGGTTACCTGCGCTATCTTGGTCTGCCCTATCGGAAGGCCACCAGGATATTCAAAAACATCTTTGGTATAAATCTCACTCACCCATCATTTTTGGCTTTTAATGCCGAGCAAGCCCAAAATGGTGCCCCAATTTATGAGGCGATAAAGGAGGGGATCCGTCATTCAGCTTGTGTCAATGGTGATGAGACAGGTTGGCGGGTTAATGGTCAGAATCACTGGTTGTGGGTCTTTACCAATAAAGATGCGGCCTTCTATCAGATTGACAAAAGTCGTGGAAGCAAGGTTGTCAGCGATATCTTGGGTGAGAAGTATCAAGGGGTTTTGATTAGTGATTTTTATTCGGCTTACAACAAACCAAAGGCCCTGGCCAAGCAGCGTTGCCTGGGTCACCTTCTGGCTGAGATTAAGAAAATCCAGGAGAAGAATAAATTTGTTCCAGATAGTATTGACGGGATATTTTGTCAGGAACTGAAGACCTTATTGAAGCAGATGATTAACGTTTGGAATGAATACCATGAAGGGACAAAGGTTTTTGAAGATTTGGTCAAGGAAAAGGAGCGGGCCATCTCAAGGATGATGGAGTTGCTGTCATTACCCATCGAGCATAAGGATGCGCGGCGTATCCGTAAGCGGATAATAAAATTCAATCAGGAGTTGTTCACCTTCCTGGATAATCCCCTGGTTGAGCCGACCAATAATCGGGCCGAGCGGCAATTGAGGCCTAATGTTATCATGAGAAAGATAACTTTTGGCAACCGTTCAGCTTTGGGGGCTTCAAACCAGGCAGTGATAATGAGTATTATTCAGACCGGCATCTTGAATGGCATTGAACCATTAAATATCTCTCTGGCTTTATCAGTAAAGCCCTTAACTTCATTTACGGAATTGCCAAAGATAAGGTCGCCATGAATTGAAAAAGCCGAGGTTAAACCTCGGCTTCATAATAACCCTTTTAATGTCAGATTGGAAAACCGGAAAACCGCTCAGGGTTTTTTGGAAAAACTTACCTATTACCTTATCAAAAGCAGGCGCAATAAGATTAGTCCTGACGGGACAACCAGGCCGGCACGTCTCCAGAATCATTGCTTATCCAGCAACAAGCTTCAAGCCGGGTAATCTCTGTTGTATAAAGGACTGCTTTTACCGGAAATCTGGGATTCCCGCATAAATTGCTCCCCGCTCGTTTAAAAGGAAGTTTATTATCCTTTGTTTTCTATGGTATCGTTTTTACTGTTTACGGCATGCTGGGCCATTTCGAGAAATTGCTGCGAAGACAACGGACCAAGGTCTTTCCCGTTTCGCAGCCTGACCGCTACCGTGGAGCTATCAACTTCTTTATCGCCGACAACCAGCATAACCGGGATTTTCTCGAGTTGAGCTTCCCTGATCTTCGAATTCATCCTCTCCGGTCGATCATCTATTCTGGTCCTGATGCCGGCCAGGAGCAGGTCGTCTCTAACTTTTCCTGCATATTCACCATGTCTGTCAGCTATAGGGATGATGGTTACCTGAACAGGAGCCAACCAGAAGGGAAAAGCGCCGCCGTAATGCTCGATCAAACAAGCCATAAACCGTTCCATGCTGCCCAGGACAGTACGGTGAACCATAACCACCTGGTTTTCCTGACCGTCGTTTCCTATGAAGTTAACATCGAACCGCTGGGGCAGATTAAAATCTACCTGGGTAGTAGGTCCCTGCCACAAATGACCGACAGCGTCTTTTATCTTTATGTCTATTTTAGGTCCGTAGAAAACACCTTCCCCGGGGTCCACAGCATAAGGTAACTCCAGCTTTTCCAGGCAGGTCTTCAACGTATCAGTCGCTTTTTCCCAGATATCGAGGGTTCCCGCATATTTTTCAGGCCTGGTGGACAGGAGAATTTCGTATTCGCTGAAACCAAAGGTTTTTAACATAAACCGCGCGAGTTCCAGCACCCTCGTTACTTCATCCTCGAGTTGATCGGGGCGGCAGAAAATATGGGCATCATCCTGGGTGAAACCTCTTACCCTGGCCAAACCATGAAGCACACCTGAGCGCTCATAGCGGTAGACTGTACCAAGTTCAGCCCAGCGCAGTGGTAATTCCCTGTAGCTTCTTAAACGGGTTTTATACATCAATATATGGCCCAGGCAGTTCATTGGTTTAACAATGTAGTCCTGCCCGTCTATATCCATGGGGGAATAAAGGTTTTCCCTATAAAAATCCCAGTGTCCGCTGATTTTCCAGAGATTGACCTTGGCAAGGTGAGGAGTGTAAACGATATCATAACCCCGTTTTAAATGTTCCACCTTCCAAAAATCTTCTATCAGGCGTCTTATTGTCGCCCCCTTGGGATGCCAATGAACCAATCCAGGTCCCGCCTCCTCGTGCAGGCTGAACAGGTCCAGTTCTTTACCAAGTTTTCGATGGTCTCTTCTGGCTGCCTCGGCCAACCGCTCCAAATATTTATTTAATTCTTCCTCTGTTTCAAAGGCTGTGCCGTAAATACGCTGGAGCATGGGACGCCGTTCATCACCCCGCCAGTAAGCCCCGGCCACACTGAGCAACTTGAACGCTTTTACCTGGTCGGTAGACTTAACATGGGGACCGCGGCAAAGGTCAAGGAAAGCGCCATCCCTGTAAACCGACAGGACGTTATCCCCGAGTTCATCAATGAGTTCCAACTTATACGGCTGGTCTGCGAAAAGCTGCCTGGCCGTTTTTACATCTATTTCTTCCCTTATAAAAGGCTCACCCTTACTAACAATTTCTGTCATTAACTGTTCTAATGTGGCCAAATCCTCCGTATGTAGTGCCCGGGGGAGATCAAAGTCATAATAGAAGCCGTCTTCAATAGTGGGTCCGATACCGAATTGTGCATCAGGAAATATTGTTTTAACCGCCTCGGCCATCACATGGGCAGCCGAATGCCGCATTGTATCGAGTTGCTCTGCGTTATTTTTATCAGTTGAAGGCTGCAATTTACCTTACTCCACTCTATCAAATGAATAACATGTGTAAGATGGAAAAGTTCTTTTTATTATATCTTTATGCCCACATAAAGGGAAGCCGCCGACACTAACCCGGGAGTTGCATTTCGCCAAAAGACCGCCCGACTCCTTACCCGTGTTACAGGGGCTTAATCCTGTCCAGACGGTCGGAAGTCTTTCAGGTTTAATTCAATAGTTTCTGCCCCACCCCAACGGTCGATATTTAAAGTATAGACAATGTCCATATTCTGTGTGAACTCTCCCGCAAATTCTCCGAAGCCAAACCCTATCGCCTGCCAGACCACGTTTTCCGACATGAGTTTAAACCGCACGTGCTTGCCCTTGTCCCCAATATATCTGTTTTCCACTACCTTAACCCCTCTTGACAAAAAAGTGGGCAACGGATTCCCTTTTCCGAAAGGAGCCAGCGACTGCATGGTCTTATATGCGGTCCCTAATCCCTGTACTAGGGGAATTTCAGCATCAATGGTTACTTCAGGTATTAAATCAACCCCCTCTAACTCCCTGGCTGCTATTTCCAGCAATCTTCCTTCGAGAGCAGGAATCATACCGACAGGCAAAGAAAATCCCGCTGCCCCCGGATGCCCCCCATATTTTGACAGCAGTTCACCACAAAGAGACAGTGCGCCTATCATATCAAATTCAGGAATGCTTCGGGCGCTGCCGTATCCTTCTCCGTTATTTTTTTCAATAACTATGCTGGGACGGTAAAATTCGTCAACCAGTCTTCCGGCAACTATACCATTAACACTGGAACTGTAGTCGCTGCCGGACACAACCAGTATTTTACTCAGGGGCAACATACTTTGAACTTGTTCAAGAGCCAGTGAATAAATCTTTTCAGTCAGCCTCTGCCGTTCAGTATTTTTTTTCTCAAGCTCCCTGGCAAGCTCCTTTGCTTCCTCCGCGGAAGATGTAGTGAGCAATTTATAGCTTAACAGGGCATGATCTATCCGGCTTGCGGTATTAAGGCGTGGTCCGATACTCCATGCCACTGCATCGGCATCTATGCCTTCCGGATCGACTCCGGAATTTTTTATTAGCTCCCGCAACCCGGGTCTCCTGGAATTTTTCAATAGCGGCAGTCCTTTGAGAACAAGAAACCTGTTATCACCTATCAGCGGGACCATGTCAGCGATAGTGCCGATGGCTGCGAGGTCGGCGTATTTTTCATAGATATCCTGCCTCCCGCTCGCATGGAAAAGTGCCTCCAGTAATTTAAAGGCAACTCCCGCCCCGGCCATAAACTTAAAAGGATACAAAGAATCATCCCTGTCCGGGTTTATCACTGCCACACACTCCGGAATACCCCTGGTTAAAGTGTGGTGATCCGTAATAATTAAATCCAGACCTTTTCTCCCGGCAAAATCAGCCGCCTCGGTATCCGTGATGCCACAGTCAACGGTTATAACCAGGGAAGAACCCTTCTCCTTCAAACTCTCCAGTACCTCCGTTTTAAGACCGTGACCTTCTGAATGCCGGTCTGGCAGATATGCCTCCACCTGGGCCCCAAGGTCGGTAAGTCCCTCAACTAATAAAGCAGTACCGGTAATCCCATCTGCATCGAAATCGCCATATACCGTAATCTTTTCTCCCCTGAGTATCGCTTGAAAGATACGGCCGATTGCCTGGGGGATATCCGGAAGTAAAAAAGGATCTCCTGCAAGGCTCTCATTGCCCGAAATAAAATCCCGGCAAAGTTCGGGGGTTGTCAGTCCCCGGTTAAGCAATAATTGAGAAATCAGAGGAGAATGGGGATTATCGTCGGTTTTATCTAAATCGGGGAGGAAAGAAAGTACTTTCCATCTTTTATGCTTCACTATGACGACTCGCGGTATTCTTTGAAAAGGAGTACGGAATTATGACCGCCGAAACCAAAGGAGTTCGACATGGCAACCCGCACAGAGCCACGGCGGGCTTTATCGGGGACATAATCCAAATCACATTCGGGATCAGGGTATTGATAGTTAATCGTGGGAGGAATAAGGCTGTTCTGCATAGTAAGAACACATATTGCCGCCTCTATAGCTCCGGCTGCCCCCAAAAGATGACCCATCATGGATTTCGTGGAACTTATGGGGACCCTGTAGGCATAGTCACCAAAAACGGATTTAATGGCAAGGGTTTCACATTTGTCGTTCAATACGGTTGCAGTACCATGAGCGTTGATATACTCGACCTCTTCAGGAACTAATCCACTTTTATCCAGGGCTCTTTTCATAGCCCTGGCGCCACCCAAACCTTTATCGTCAGGCTGGGTAATATGAAAGGCGTCGGCAGTAGCGCCGTACCCGGCAAACTCCGCCAGTATCGTTGCGCCCCTCTTGATAGCGACATCCAGGCTTTCCATGACAAGGATAGCGGAGCCTTCCCCCACAACAAAACCGTCCCTGGTTTTGTCGAAAGGCCTCGAAGCATGTTGCGGGTCATCGTTATTTACGGATAGAGCACGGGCGGCGTTAAAAGCTGCTATTGTTATCGGGGTAATCAGTGCATCGGAGCCGCCAGCAAGCATTACCCTGGCATCTCCCCGCTTTATTATTTCAAAAGCCTCCCCAATAGCGTCAGCGCCGCTGGCACAGGCTGAAGTCGTGCAAAAATTAGCAGCCCTGGCCCCCAGCCGTATAGAGACATTTCCGGAAGCAGAATCAGCCATCATCATGGGAGCCAGAAAGGGGTTTATTCTGCCCGGTCCTCTTTCCGAAAGCGTAAGGATAGCTTTGTGCAAGGTGTCAAGCCCCCCCATACCACTTCCGATTATGACCCCGGTTTCATCGCCGGTGTCGCCATCCAGCTTCAGGTTAGCCTGTTCCACCGCCTGTAAAGACGCTGCCATGGCAAATTGGGTAAAACGGTCCATATGCCGGGCATCTTTCCTGTCCATAAATTGAACAGGGTCAAATCCTTTAACTTCGGCGGCGATCTTTGTGCTGAAATTAGAAGCATCAAAATGCGTTATCGGGCCCACCGATGACCTCCCATCAGCCAAAGCCTCCCAGGTAATTTTTGCGTCAAGCCCCATCGGGCTGATAATACCAAGACCGGTAATAACCACTCTGCGGTCCAATTGCATATCTCCTTAAAATTGAGGGCATAAAAAACACCTGGAATTAAATAGGTGAAATGGCCTTTTTCAAAGCGTTGAATGTGCTCTGAATTGTATCTTAAATGAGGGGGATGTGTAAAGGTCATGTACTCGTTCAGTAGATTAGTGACACATCACCTCCTTTCTAAGATTTTTAAAATAACATATTAAAAACTCCTCTGGTGTCAGGTAATTTAGAGCCTACTGAGGACAGACAGTGTTATACACACTTTCCCATTCAAGCAAAGATCAATTTATCGCTTATAAATCAAAAATAGAATCAATTACCTCGTAGAATTCCTCGGTGTGTGTTCTTTGAGCTCTTTCCATATGGCCATTGAGCTTGGGAAACCGAGAAGGCAATATGAATAGATTAGTCCCCCTCCTCCGGCATTCTTTCTCAAAAGCATCCTCATACTCCGCCCCGCATTGCACATAACTGCCTTTCGTGCAAACTCTCTCCATCATATAAGAAATCCAAAATTGTCCCATTTTCCTTGACGATTTACAGAGATCGCCCAGATCAAGGTGGTGGACATAGTTATGCCTACCAAGCAGGGAGTAGAAATTCGCAAGCGGTGCGTCACCCAACCTACCAAAGCACAGGCTGTCCTGTTACAGAAACTCCGGTTACACCTCCCTCAGCGTCTTAAAATTCAAGAAATGTAGTGTAGACTTTACCTTCAGAATTTTTCTTTACAGATATGAAACTGCGGAAGTTGGGCTAAGGTCAATCAATCTGCCACACCCAGACTCCGGCGGAGATTCTATCATATTATTCAAGATACAAGGTCAATAATCGGTGTCACTTAAGCCATTCCAGAATGGCGTGAACACTACCGGTTGCTAGGGCAATGCTCGTATCTGCCGCTCCATAATACAATTGAATCGTGTCGCCATCGGCGGCGATGGTATAGCCACACGGAAAGACGACGTTGTCGACATCCCCGCGCCGCTCGTAAGGTTCTTCCGGGCCAAATATCCACTCGTCGCTGCGTTTGAGGCAAATTTCTGGTGTGTGCAAATCAAACAAAGCCAGGCCGAGTCGGTAAATGGAACCGGCTGCGTTTGGTCGCACGCCGTGGTAAATCACCAGCCAGCCTTTCGCAGTTTCGATAGGCGGAGAGGCGAGTCCGATTTTATGCGCGTCCCACCATCCTCCCAGTCGGGCTGCCAGCATTATCTTGTGACTACCCCAGTGCCGCAAGTCGGGCGAGTAGGATAGCCATATATGCGCGCTCGACCCGCTGACTGGGCGATGGATCAACACCCAATGGCCCCCAATTCGATGCGGAAGCAGGGCCGCATCCTTATCCTCCGGCGCCATAATCATGCCATAGCGTTCGAAAGCATGGAAATCTTCTGTGAGCGCAAGCGCTACCCCTGGGCCGCTACTGGAGAAGGCGGTATAGACGACGGCATATTTTTTTATTTCAGGGACATAGGTGATGCGCGGGTCTTCAATACCCCATAGCTCTTCAGGGAAGTTATCTGGATCAGGCATAAGAGTAGGCTGGGTATCGATGTCCCAGCCATCTACACCATTGGCGGAGCGGGCAACGCACAAGTGTGAAAGCCCGCGCCGATCTTCTACGCGGCACAGCAGCAGGGTGGTTCCGTCATGTAGCAAAGTCGCACCGGGATTGAACACGCTATTGGCCGGATAAAGCCAATCGGCCGCGGTCAGTATGGGATTGCGTTCATGACGTTTGAAAAGTTCAAGGTGATGATTATTCATTGGCTTCGGTCCTCCAGAGCAATAAGAATATTCTCAGACAGACGCAGTTCCAACAATGCCTGGAGAAAGACTAGTGTCGATTCTGCGCCCTGATTCTCGTTCACGCGGTCGGGATGCAGGCCGTCTCGACAACCGCCAGTCGTCGGATCATATATAGACAAATTCAGGCTATTGCGCCCAAGAAACCATTCAAAGACGCGGCGGGCTTTCTTAAGCCAACGCTTATCGAGCGTGATCCGGCAGGCTTCGAGACAAGCGGAAACCATCGTCTGTGCTTCCACCGGTTGTTGGTCGAACAGGGCCCGCTCACCCCCTTTCGGATAAAAACCGTTAGAGCCGATAGGAACAAAATACCCTGTGTCCGCGTGTTGCAAATCGGTCAACCAACCCAACGACTCCAATCCGGCTTCGGTCATGGCGGCATCGGGTATCGAATAACCACACAGGAGCAAGGCATGTGGCAACGCGGCGTTGCAATAGGTCAGCCGGTCTTCATACCAGCGCCATTCATCTGATCTGTGGCTTTGATACAATTTCAACAGTCGGCTGGACAATTCCTCGCGGACATGGCTTGCCTGACGATCACCGGCAAACCGCTGCAGGTATTCTTGGATGCCCATAATCGCGAAAGCCCAGGCGCGGGGACTGGTTGTTTTGAGAATAGCAGGCAGGGCCTGCTCGAACACCCATCCCGCCATATTGTACAGAGCCGCTATGTTCGATCGGCCCAACACGGTGCCTAACGCACACAACGTGCGACCAAGGCTGTCGTCAGAACCGCCTTCTTCCAGCCAGTTGCGTTGGTAATCCATACAGTTACGGAAGCGTCCGTTTTCAGCATTGAAGGCATACCAGATAAAGGCGAGATAACGGGAGCCTAATTCCAAGGCCGCTTCGTTGCCCACGGCTTCAAGGAGAGCGCTCACCATCAACGCGCGGGCATTATCGTCGATGGTGTAGCCCTCGCGATAGTTGGGCACTGTGAAAATGGCGTGTTGCAAGATGCCGGTTTCGTCCGTCATATGATGCAAATGGTCCAGCTTGAGAGGCGGCAATTCACCCGGGCGTTTGTCCAGCGGTTTAACCGCGAAGTCCGGGTGAGTAAAATGACGGCGTTTCGCTCGTGCACTTTCAAAACTCTCCATATAACGTTTCGCTACCCGCGGCCAGATCATCTCTCGCCCAAACACATAGGCTAGCTTGCGCATGGCGTGGCGCTGGGACTCGTTATCTAATAGGTTAATCACCTGATCGGCCAGTGCTGCCGGATCCCGAAACGGCACCAGCACTCCACGTCCTTCAGCAAGCATCTCTTCCGCATACCAATATGGTGTCGAAATCACCGCCTTGCCCGCTCCTAGGGTATAGGCGAGTGTCCCGGAGGTGATTTGGGCTTCATTGAGATAGGGTGTAATGTAAATATCCGCCGCACTGATGAATTCAACGAGCTTTTCCAAACTGACAAAGCTGTTGTAAAAGATCACCTGACCTTCCACGCCTTTCTCCTGAGCCAGCCATTGCAGGGATAGCCGGTATGTTTCCCCTTCATTCAGCAATACTTGGGGGTGGGTCGCGCCGAGGACGATGTAAACCACATTCGGGTGCCGGGCCAAAATGGCGGGCAGGGCGGCGATGACATTTTCGATGCCTTTGCTCGCCGAAAGCAAGCCAAAGCTGAGCAAGACGATTTTGCCCTCTACTCCAAACAGGTCTTTATGAAAACTTGGATCTACAAAAGGCACATCAGGGATGCCGTGCGGGATCAGATCAATCTTCTCCGGTAGCACGCCATAAACCTCATTCAGGAATTCTGCGCCGCGCTTACTCATAACAACCAGCCGATCAGACAGGGCTGCGATTTCTTTCAACACTCGCTTCTGATCAGGGTTGGGGTCGCGTAGGATGGTGTGTAGTGTCGTGACGATGGGCATCCTCAATTCCCGCAAGAGCACCAGGATATGGCTGCCCGCGGGTCCACCGAAAATGCTATACTCATGCTGCAGGGATATGAGGTCTACATTGTTGATATTCAGGAAGTCAGCAGCGCGGCGATAGGAATCAATATCCTTCTCCGTGAGTTCAAACCGAACCCGGGCCGGATAGTCGTAACCGGCCTCGATATCATTGACCGGCAGGGCGATACAGGTTTTTTGACGATATTGGGTGGCGATGGCTTCGCACAAATCGGTGGTAAATGTGGCGATGCCGCACTGGCGAGGCAAGTAGTTGCCGACGAATGCAATGCGCTTGAGCGTTGAATTGGTTGAATTCTGACCCATATCAAACAACTCCTTTCTGGAAATCATTTTCCTTTTTTGTTGCTTTTGGGCCTATAAGCACAAAGGGGCGGTTGTTATTGGTCTGCCCCCATTTATTGTACTACCTCCAAGGTTAGGCATAGAAATATTTGGACTTGCCACCATTGTTTGGACAATCATAATGTTATTTTTCTCAATCATACACTTTTTATCATGGTGGCTGCATATACCCTGGGGCTGACCCTTTCCCGATAATGGTACCACTTCCTTAGTTAGTCCCATCGGCATGATTACAGGCTGATGGGAGCCAACCTAAAGCTCCAAAGCAAGAAGAGTCTCAGGGAATTAACTATAGAATATGGGATAAGTCATGAAACGGTGAGGAGAGTTCTTGGACGTATAGGGTAACAATTCAGGTGATTGTACAACTCGGTTTTGTGCAATTTCGATCCGCGTAACAAAAACTCATTTTGTGACGCTCAGGCCGCCTTTGTTTTTTTATCATTTTAACACCATTCAGGTATGCCCTTTGGTCAAGTAACTTCGAGGCGAATTCAGGACCGTTATCCACTCTGATAGCACCCGGCAACCCCCTTTCCTCAGCTACCTGCATTAGCACCTCTACCACCCCCTGTCCACCTATACACCCATCCACCTTTAGGCTATACTCTCACGGGTAAAGTTATCTACTAACGTAAAGAGCTTGATCCGCAGGCTATTATATCTCCCTTTCATGGACCTGTTATAGTGTCACCCATCTATCTGGACTAGATCAGGTTAGTCCACCCCCAGGGGGTCGATGTTTATACTCCAGCCTGAGGGGAGAATCAGGTTCGCCAGCAGAAAATGAAATTCTTTGCCCATTACCACCAGTTGCCATCTGTACTTTCCCTTTTTCCGGGCAATAAAAGCAGGTGTCGGGCCGAGTATCACAACGTCGGTAATTCCAGCCCTGGCTGCTTCGGTTCGAACAAGGTTTGCTATCCTTTCAACCTCAATCTTACATTTTGACTGGTTGATATGGGTGTATGACAAAGTTGCCAACCTGGTAAATG
Organism: Dehalococcoidia bacterium; assembly: GCA_030689845.1. GTDB lineage: Bacteria > Chloroflexota > Dehalococcoidia > JACQUA01 > JACQUA01 > JAUYHV01. The sequence goes on along the minus strand of JAUYHV010000317.1, from coordinate 20,489 downwards.
GAGGGTAATTAAAGCGGTTGCGATAAATTAATTCCTTTTCATAGAAAGCCTTATAATCGTGCCTGGCAGCAGCTTCAATGGCATAATGTTGCGGGTTGAAGGTTTGTATTACAACCTTGCCTTCCTTTGCCCCCCTACCGGCTCTTCCGGAAACCTGGGTCAGGAGTTGAAAAGTCCTCTCCGCCGCCCGGAAATCGGCCAGGGATAACCCTGTATCTGCGTTTATTACCCCTACCAGGTTTACCGAGGGTATGTCCAGGCCCTTGGCTATCATTTGCGTTCCGATCAGGATATCGGCTTCCCTCCCCAGGAATTTTTCCATTATGTCCTGGTGGGCATGGCTCTTCCGGGTTACGTCCCTGTCCCATCGCAATAACCTGGCGCCTCTAAATATTTCCCGTGCCTCCTGCTCTACACGCTGGGTACCCAAACCGGAAAACCTGATTTTTTTTCCGTTGCATTCCGGACAAAAAGCCGGCACCTTCAGGCGGTAGTTACACTGGTGGCATACCAGCCGGTCCTCATCCCTGTGATATACAAGGGAAACCTCACAGCGGCGGCACCTCATGTGAAAACCGCAATCTCCGCAATGGACAAAGGTGAACGCACCCCGCCGGTTAATAAACAAAATCACCTGGTCCCCATTACTTAACGCCTGCTTGATTGAATAGTTAAGTTCTCTGCTGAAAATACTGCGGTTTCCTTCCCTGAGTTCCCTTCTCATATCAACAACCTTCACCGGGGGATGAGAAACCAGCATAGCGTATGAGACCCTTTCCGGCAGTTCCAACAGTTGATATTGCCCACTTAGGGCCAGGTTGTAAGTGGACACATCGGGAGTAGCGCTGCCCATGACCAGAACCGAACCCGTAAGTTCGGCCAGCTTTAAGGCAACATCACGAGCATGGTAGTATGGTTGGGTTTCTTTTTGTTTATATGTCCATTCGTGCTCTTCGTCAATCACTATCAATCCCAGGTCGGGCTGTGGGGCAAAAATAGCGCTGCGAGGGCCAATTACTATATCGCACAAGCCTCTCTTTATGCGCCACCATTCATCGTACTGCTCCCCGACAGACAACCTGCTGTGTAGCACTGCCACTCTACCCGGAAACCTGGAGATAAACCTGGAAATCGTCTGGGTCGTCAGAGCTATTTCGGGAACGAGGACGATAGCTTTTTTCCCCATTTCAATTGTTTTTTCCACCGCCCTTAAATATATCTCTGTCTTACCGCTGCCCGTAACACCGTGAAGCAGAAAAGGTTTGGGATAGTTACCAATCTCATGAGCAGCTTTCCCCGAGGTCTGTATCGCCTCCTGCAACTTTTGCCATGCTTCAGCCTGATAAGCAGTTAAAACATGGGGGACAGACGGTCCGGGAGAAAAGGTTGCCAGGGGGTCCCTTGCGACTTCTATTTCCTCCACAGCTACCATCCCTGATTTTTCAAGGGTTTGCAGACTCGAACTTACCTGACCTATTTTCCTTTTGACCTCAGACACCGGAAGCGGTTTTCCTTCGTTTACCAGGAGCCTCAATAGCAAAATTCGCTGCAGATATCGTGAGTTGTTTTCCCACCGTGCAATAAAAGCCTGCGCATCCTTAAGTTCGACATTCAGCTTTACAAACTTTTCCTTTTTCGGCCTTACACGAACTTTTCCCAGGGTATCCTGCTTGGACAGTATTCCCCAGCCGACAAGGGATTGGACGCAACTGTGGGCCTTCTTTTTACCGAAAACTTTTTCCAATTCCTTCATTCCCATCTGGCCGTGCTCCGTTACCAAACCCATTACATCCACTTCATCGGGGGACAAAGAAGAGACTTTTTCCGTAGCTATCCCTTCCACACTTTTAACCACCGTAACAATCCTGCGTTCGAACCCCGGCGGTAACATCAGAGAACAGGAACTGAACAGGGAAGATAAATAATAGCTGCTTACCCACCGGGCTAACTCCACCTGTACGGGAGTCAAAAGGGGCTGACTTTCAATTAGTCCGATTATTTCCCTGGTGGACTCAACCTGGGGCAATTCGGTCAGTCCGAATACTATTCCCTGCAAAACCCTGGGTCCAAAGGGAACCCAAACAGCATCTCCCGTCTCAACCGCCAGCGCCTGCGGTATTTTATAGCTGAAAGTACGAGGTTGTTTTACGGGTGAATTTACACAGACCTCAGCAAAATCCATCTAAAACATGATTAACATCAAAAAAACGTTGAACTGATATCCCGTTATCTCCAAATTATCGTTTAAGAGTATCTGTCTGTCCTTAGCCGGCAGCCGCATCACCGGACACACCATCACTCTCTGCAACTGAAGCAACGGGTGGTTCCATTACCTGGCTTTCTGATTCGGAAGGCATGGCCAGTTCGGCCTGTTCCCCCTCCTCCCTAAACGCCAGTTCCTTATAACGGCTAACTTCTTTTAGTTTACTTGCCTTGCCGCTTAGATTCCTAAGATAATACAGCTTGGCACGGCGGACTTTGCTCCGCTTTACTACCTCCACGGCTTCCAGACGGGGAGAATAAACGAAGAATTTTCGTTCCACTCCCACGCCGTATGCTACCCTTCTAACGGTAAAATTGGAATCAATCCCACCCTCATTTACGGAGATAACAACGCCTTTAAAAACCTGGAGCCGTTCCTTTTCCCCTTCCACAACCTTAACTTTTACTGATATATTATCTCCGGGTCTCAGCTTTGGTATATCTTTCCTTGGTTTTACTTCCAGGAGTGTACCAATATCCATTTTATTATTTTCACCTCTTAAGAAAGAATATTATTCGTGTAACTCTTTGGGCCGAAATTTAAAAACACTCCGGCACCACCGCTGTATATTTTACCAGATTATTGAACAGTTTTTTTATCAGGATATATTTAGTATTCTGTTTTCACCGCCTGAATCACCAAACCCGGGCTCTCCGGAGTTATTAAGAACCTTTGAAAGCATGTCGGGGCGTCTCCGGGCAGTCCTATTGATAGACTGCCCCCTGCGCCACTTTTTAATCGCGGCATGGTTCCCTGAAGTTAATATTTCCGGGACTTCCCAGCCCCTGTATACCCTCGGCCGGGTATACTGGGGATATTCAAGCAGCCCTGCTGCATGGGATTCCTCTATTATCGACTCCTCACTCCCAAGGACACCAGGTGTCAGTCTGGCAACAGCATCCATAACAACAATTGCCGCGGGTTCCCCACCTGTTAAAACATAATCTCCTATGCTTATTTCATCATTAACCAGGTGTTCCCGGATCCTTTCATCAATTCCTTCGTAATGCCCGCAAATAAGAATAATATGAGACTGTTTTGCCATCTCTCTGGCAACGGATTGGTTAAACAGGCGGCCCTGGGGTGTTAACAAAACTATGGGAAATGATGCTTTATTGCCCGTTTCTACCTTTTCTGCACCGTATACACTGCTCAATACACTCTCAACAGATTCAAATACAGGATCAGGCTTCATAACCATACCGCTGCCACCCCCATAAGGATAATCATCCACGGTTTTGTGTTCATCATGGGCATAATCGCGAATGTTATGGAGGTGTACCGCGATAATATCCCTGGAAATAGCCCGTTTAAAAATGCTCTCGCTTATTACACCCGTAAACATACCCGGGAAAAGAGTGAAAACATCAAACCGCACTAACACCCGTCCCCTTTGTTTAAGTTATGGATGTCCGGGCGGGTTGCGCACTCCGTCGCATCACCCTTCAGCACCTCCAGGGCATGGGGCAAAGCTGGCAGAATTATGTCAAGACATTCCCTTACCGCCTTTACGCTGCCGGGTAAATTAATTATTAAGCAGGACTTCCTTATTCCAGCAACGCCCCTGCTTAAAATTCCCGCCGGTGATTTTTTAAAACTTTCAGCTCTTATGGCTTCCGGCAACCCCGGAACCAGCCTGTCAACAATAAATAGAGTGGCCTCGGGAGTGAAGTCCCTGGGACTCAAACCCGTGCCGCCGCTGGTCAATATGATATCCAGGTTCCCTGTGTCAGCCCACCGGGACAGGGTGGCCGAAATTATTATCCGCTCATCCGGTACAACAGCATATTCAATCATCTTCCCACCGATAGATTCCAGGATTTCCCTGATGGCCGGTCCGCTTTCGTCCGTTCTTTCTCCCCTCGCCCCCTTATCGCTGACAGTTAATACTCCGATATTAAACAATGTACGTCTCCTTTAAAAAGGAACAATTGGAAGCATCTCTTTTATCCCCCGGCAGCAAAAACATGGAAAAAATAAAATCCAACAAAATTCGTGCCAAATTTCGTTTTTTCATTGTAAAAAACCTGTTTTTTCCACCGGATATTATTGTAACACAATGAGGTCTTCGTAAAAAGTTATAAAAAATATTAAGAAATATTGTGGAAAAGGTATTGACAAAAGTGGGAAATAGTGTTTACATATGGGATAAAGTGGTAAAAAAGGGGAGATATATGATAAATATTTATAACGGGAGGATTGTATGTCGCTAAAATCCGTCACCTGTTACGACTGTTTAGGTGCCAGAGTCCATGTAGTGGCACGCTGTCCCAAATGTTTTACCGGGACTCTGATGGCAACGGCGGATAGAGCTTTTTGCGGTATCCTCCAGGAGCAATGCAGCGACTGCAATGAAAATACTGCCTTTTATGTATTAGTCCCCGAGCACAAAGCATGGCTCCTGGCCGAACCCGTCGAGATGAAAGTGGGCAATGAAGGAAAAGATGCCAAGGACAACAAACAAAAAGAACCAGTACCCCCAAAAAAATGGCATAAGCTGGATTAAAAGGCAGAACGATGAATACATTTAGCATTAATTGTTACGATTGTTTAGGCAACAGGGTGCATATAGTTTCCCCGTGCCCCAAATGCGATACGGGCTGTGTGTTTGCCAGTGTCGATAGTTCTTTCTCCGGTCTGGTTGAGGAGAGCTGCGACGGTTGTGGTGATCCGGTAGCTTTTTTCATTAATGTTCCCCAGCAAAAAGCCTGGCTCCTGGCCGAACCCGTAAAAATGAAAAAAATGGGGCAAAAAGACGAGTCGAATAACCGCCTCAAAAATGCGGTTATTTAGATAAAAATAAGTATCAGCAATGAAGGAGGTACAAAATATGAAACCGATTTTCGCTTTTGTATGCGGGATGTTTGTAAGTGCCAGTCTCGTACTCATATTCACTCCTGGCGCCAAGATGGAGGTTAACTTCCCCTACTGGCCGTTTGCGGTGATAATCGCGTTGGGGTTCGGTGTCCTGTGGTCCAGGGCAAAAGAAAAACCCAGGATATAAAAAACCTCCTTTCAGAGGTTAATAACAGTTAACTTAAAAGATTTCGGCAGCAAATGTTATTAGGCGAATACAGCTATAAGGTCGACGATAAGGGACGTGTACCTTTGCCCCCGAAATTCAGAGATGAATTACAGGAAGGCATGGTTATCACTAAAAATGTGGATAAGTGTATCCGCATTTATACCGTTTCTGAATGGGAAAAAGTAACGGCAAAGATATCCGCATTACCCGATACTAATGACAACCGCATTTACCGTCGCTTTGCTTACAGCGGAGCCTACCCTCTGGAACTTGACCGCACCGGGCGTATAGCTGTTCCTTCGATACTGCGCCAGTTTGCCGGGATAGGGGACGATGTCGTAACGATCGGACAGGAGCGTTATATTGAACTGTGGAACCCCGAAAAATGGCGCGACCAGACCACCGCTGCGAATGAAAATATGTGGCAAATAACAGAAAAGCTGGAATCGGAACAGCGAAACCAGAGATGAGCGTTACTTTTATGGAGCCGCAACTGCACAGCCCCGTGCTTCTGAAGGAGACTCTGGAAGCCCTCAATTTGTCGAAGGGGAGTCGAATTATCGATGGTACGGTCGGAACAGGGGGTCACACTTATGCCATCCTTGAGGCAATTACCCCCGGCGGTCAAATCCTGGGAATAGACACCGACCCCGAGGCATTATCAATTGCAAAGAAACGATTAGCACGGTTTGAAGAAGCGATTACCCTGGTACACGGCAATTTTTCTACATTGAAAGGTATTGCAGAACTCAATGATTTCGTCCCGGTTCAAGGGATCCTGTTAGACCTGGGAATGTCTTCCCTGCAGTTGAGTTCATCCAGGGGATTCAGTTTCCAGGGGGCTTCTCCCCTGGATATGCGTTTCAACCCGGAACAGGATATTTCAGCCGGGGACCTGGTCAATACTGCAACGGAAAACGAGCTGTTCAGGATTATCCACGAATATGGCGAGGAGCCGTTAGCGAAAAAGATAGTAAAAAGCATTATCGATCACCGGCCCATAACAGATACAGGCCGCCTGGTACAGGCTATAGAAAAAGTATACGGTAATTTTCGCGGTCACCTGCACCCGGCAACGAAAACTTTCCAGGCTTTGAGGATTGCAACAAATCAGGAATTGGAAAATTTACATTACTTTCTCCCCCAGGCGGTAAATATCCTGGATAAAGGGGGACGGCTGGTGGTAATCAGCTATCATTCCCTTGAGGACAAAATTGTGAAAACATTCCTTTCCCGGGAATCCCGGGATTGTGTATGTCCGCCGGTGGTAATTGAATGCGTCTGTCATCATTCGGCCACCTTAAAATCAGTAAACAAAAAGGTTATCAGACCAAAGCCGGAGGAGGTTTTTATTAATCATCGCAGTCGCAGTGCCCGTCTGAGGATAGCGGAAAAACTGTAGAGTGTTTTGGGAAACAGGAGTAGTTTATGGAATTGTTTAAGAGCAAAACCTACCAAAAAATACTTGTCTTATTAATATTAATTGTCTTGTTGATACCCCTTTCGGCTTGTTCCAGGAAGAGCGATGCCGTTTCCAATTCGGGGCCTTCCATGGTAACCGACGCAAAAACATTTCCTGTCGGAGCCGGAAAAACGTACACCCTTTACATCAGGACCGAACCAAAAGACAGCATCGAGGCCTCTTTCAATATTATGGGAGGCGAACATGACATTGATTTCATGGTCCAGGATCCTGTGGGCAACCTCATAATGGAAAAGAAAAGGGCCACGGACACCGGCGCCTTCGCATTTGTCGCCGCGGCCAAGGGATATTACCAGGTAACTTTTGACAATGCTTTTTCAACCCAGTCCAATAAATTAGTTTGGTTAAAGATAACGCATCCCAGCACAGGAGGAATAGTTCCATAAATTTTCTCCCTGGCAAAGGAGGAAATTACAGGAAAAAACTACCTTATGGAAAAAAAGTTTTGTATACCATGCGGGTAGAACAACGGAATATAGCGTCGTCCGGCGGTAAGTTTGAAAGGAGTGGAGCCCTTGAAAACCATGCCAAAAACTGCGGGACGGCATTATTTTCCCAGTGTGGGAAAAAGGGGATGGAAGGTGCTGGAAAAGAAGGAGGTGATCATTGCCGGCAATAATTTCTCATTCATTTTCGTTTACTAAAAAAAATATATAAGGAGGAGGTAAATGAGCCAAAAAAACATATTTGCTGCAATTGATGTTGGAACCACCAAAACGGTTGCCGTTCTGGCAACCGTTAAAGATAACTATACCATGCGCGTCCTTGGAGTTGGAGTTTCCGCTACCAGGGGAGTGCAAAAAGGTATCGTGGTCAACATCGATGAGGCCAAAGTAGCCATTAAAGAGGCTGTACGAAAAGCAGAACATTCCAGCGGAATGAAAATCGAATCAGCCTACGTAGGGGTTACAGGCCGTCACGTGAACAGTCTTAACAACCGGAGCGCAGTGGCGATTTCCCGTTCGGATAAACTCGTTGCTCATGACGACCTGGACCGGGTTATGTCAGCCGCTAAAAGTATTGAAGTTGCAGGAGACCGCCAGTTACTCCATGTAATCCCCCGCCAGTTTATTCTCGACGGTAATGTAGGCGTAAAGAATCCCATCGGTCTCCATGGATTCAGACTGGACGTTGACGCCCACATTATTACAGCGGCAGCTACTGCCGTTCAAAATGTGGTGAAATGCATTCGGGCCATAAATATAGAGGTAGTAGACCTGGTACTGGAACCCCTTGCCAGCGCTGAAGCCTGCTTGAGAGCAGACGAAAAGGACGCCGGAGTGATATTAGCGGATATCGGCGGCGGAACCACAGATATCTCGGTATTCAAGGATGGCAGCATCTGGCATACGTCGGTCCTTCCCGTGGGCGGCTACCAGGTTACCAGGGATATCGCTATCGGCCTGGGCATTCCCTTCAACGTAGCCGAAGAGTTAAAAAAGAAACACGCCAACCTCAATTACAGGACCATCAAGGAGAACGAAGGCATAGAAAACACCGGTCTCGGTATCGGAGACGGACAAACTATCCTGCGCAACGACATGGACGAAATAATCCGGGCCAGGATCGAGGAAATAATCCGCCTTATACCCATGGAACTTCCCCCTTCGGACTACTCCAGCCTCATACCTGCCGGACTGGTCCTCACGGGCGGCTCGTCAAACATACCTGGAATTGAGATATTGGCCCAAGAAATCCTGAATATGCCCGTAAGGGTTGGAGCGCCAACGGGTATGGCCGGTCTCTCCGACATTCTCTATGACCCTGCCTATTCCACCGTAGTCGGTTTACTCCTCTGGGGCGTTAACCACAGCAAGGACGAGACCAAGCAGCCACGACCCTTCGCCAGAACAAGAACGGCTGTAATAGCCAGAAAAGTTTTATCCCCAATTCGTCGTTTACTTAATAAATAAGGTAGAGAGGAGGAAAAATGGCAAAACAAAATTTTGTTCCCAGCCCGGCTAAAATAAAGGTAATTGGTGTAGGCGGCGCAGGCTGCAATGCCGTAAACCGCATGATCCAGGCCGATATCCATGGCGTCGATTTCATCCAGGCTAACACCGATGCCCAGGCATTGATGCTTTGCCTGGCTCCCAACGTCGTTCAACTTGGCGAAAAATGCACAAAAGGTCTCGGGTCCGGCGGAGATAACAACACAGGTTCCAAGGCAACCGAGGAATCCCGCGACGATATAAAAGACTTGTTGAAAGGTGCCGACATGGTATTTATCGCCGCCGGCATGGGCGGCGGCACAGGCACCGGAGGAGCACCAGTCATAGCGGAGATATCCCGGGATGTCGGCGCATTAACCATTGCCGTTGTAACACGGCCCTTTACTTTTGAGGGCGTGCACCGCCGCGATGTCGCCGAGGACGGCCTGGAAAAACTCGTTGGTCACGTTGATACCCTTATTATCGTTCCCAACGATAGGCTGCTTCAACTTTGCGACAGCAAGGTGAGCGTTGACAGCGCTTTTAAAATGGCAGACGATGCCCTGAGACAGGGTGTGCAGTCCATCGCCGAAGTCATCACCGTTCCCGGCATGATTAACCTCGATTTCGCCGACGTTAAATCCATTATGAAGGATGCCGGACCGGCCTGGATGTCTATTGGACACGCTGCAGGCCAGAACCGTGCCGTGGATGCCGCTAAAGCCGCTATTTCCAGTCCCTTGCTGGACTGCTCTATCGAGGGCGCCAAAGGGGTGGTCTTCACAGTCTCAGGCGGCAGCAGCTTAATGCTCCATGAAGTACGGGAAGCTGCCGATATCATCGCCAAGGCCGTCGACCCTGCGGCTAACATTATTTTCGGCGTCAATTTCGATCCCAACATGGACGAAGACGTCAAGATAACCCTGATAGCCACAGGATTCATGCAGAAACGCGGCCCTATGAGCAAGCCCAAGGAACAGGAGATCAGACAGGCTTTAACTCAGAGTCTCAAAGACGAGAGCACCCTGGATGTACCTGCCTTCCTGCGGATGCCCCCATCCCACCACCGCAAGCAGGCTATGGCTGAAGCCATGAAAAGTGCGCTCAACCGCGGAGCTCCAGGCAACTGAATAGAAACCCGTAAAAAGAATAATGCTTGAAAAGGCTACTCGTAAAAAAGAGTAGCCTTTTCATTTTATGGGGATTGACAACAAACTATTGGTTGTGCTATCTTATGGTCATAATACTATATCCTGTGGTTTTGTAGGGTGGATAACGCAAAATGAAATGTCCTTTTTGCAGCCATGAGGACTCCAGGGTACTGGACTCCCGCAGCTTAAAAGAATCCATTCGCCGCCGCCGGCAGTGCTTGGGCTGTAATGCCCGTTTTACTACCTACGAGCGCATGGAATCCCGGGCATTGTATGTCAGTAAAAAGGACGGCAGGAGGGAGGAGTTCAACCGGGAGAAACTGGCTACAGGACTTCGGAAAGCCTGCGAGAAACGACCCCTGCCCACAGGAACCATGGAGAAAATAGTCGATGACATAGAATCGGAACTGTTTCACCTGGGAAGAGCCGAGGTTTCCAGCTCCCTTATCGGTGACAAGGTAATGGAACGGCTGAAGGACCTGGATGAAGTAGCCTTTATCCGTTTTGCCAGCGTCTGCCGGCAATTTTCCGATATCCACAGCCTGAAACAGGCCGTTGACGGTCTGATTAAAAGCAACGCCAGGAAAAGAAACAGGGAGAGCCAGTTGCCCTTAATGGACGGCGTTGAAAGTGAAAGAAAAGCAGGGATTCCCGCTTAGTTATCAGCGTATAAGTTTTAAATTCAATCGGAGGAGGAGAGAATGCCGTACACCAATAAAAATAAGGACGGCCAGAACCAGCAAAATAGTATAGACCCGGCCAAGATTGCCCAGATTGTCTTCTCCAAGGGGGCTGCCATGGGCATCTCCGACAGGACCGTCCTCGAAGGGATAATCAACCAGATGATACAGAGGCCGGAGCACAGCAAACCGTTTCCCGGCATGGAACACCTCGTACCTCCCCAGAAAGCAAAAAGGGAATCTCTTCCCTCAGACACGGAATTGGAAAATATTATTAAAGAAATCCTGGCGGGGAAAGACCTTCCAGAACCGCCTTCACCTGCCCCTCTTCCCCAGGCCAATGACGAAAACATGCCGCCTTCCCTCACTCCCAATGCCATAACTGTGCTCGAGAGGAGGTATCTTTTAAAAGACAAGAAAGGGAACATCACCGAAACCCCCGGGGGAATGCTTATGCGCGTGGCAGGGTACGTAGCCAAAGCGGAACTGCTTTACAGCCCTTTGACGGATGTAGCAGCCTGGGAAAGGGAGTTTTACAACGTCATGGCCCGGATGGATTTTCTTCCCAATTCTCCCACTTTAATGAATGCCGCCAGGGAACTCGGACAGTTATCAGCCTGTTTCGTCCTGCCCATCGAGGACTCTATGGAATCTATTTTCAATGCCGTAAAATATACGGCTTTGATACATAAAAGCGGTGGAGGCACAGGATTTTCCTTCAGCCGCCTACGGCCGGAAAGCGACAAAGTGGGTTCAACCGGAGGCGTAGCCAGCGGGCCCGTATCCTTTATCAGGGCTTTCGATACTGCCACGGACGTGATCAAACAGGGCGGCATGCGGCGGGGAGCCAATATGGCGGTCCTCAATGTGAACCATCCCGACATATTAAGATTTATTACAGTTAAGGAAGATCTCACCTCCCTTACCAATTTCAACCTTTCGGTGGCAGTGAACTCGGAGTTCATCCAGGCCGTTAATAAAGGTAAAGAATATCCTCTCATTAACCCCAGGACCCTGGAAGAGACGGGAAAGCTCAAGGCCGAAGAGGTTTTTAACAAGCTTGTAGCTATGGCCTGGAAAACGGGAGACCCCGGCATAATATTTTTAGACCGCATCAACGAAGGCAACCCAACTCCCCACCTTGGAGCGATTGAAAGCACTAACCCCTGCGGTGAACAGCCCCTCCTACCCTACGAGTCGTGCAACCTCGGTTCCATCAACCTTTCCCATATGTTAAAAGAGAAGCAGGACAATCTGGTGGTCGACTGGGACAAACTGGGCAGCACGGTAGAGACGGCAGTCCGTTTCCTGGATGACGTTATCGATGTAAACAAATTTCCCCTGGAAGAAATAAAGGAAAAGACAAGGGCTACCCGGAAAATAGGACTTGGCGTCATGGGATTTGCAGACATGCTGATAAGATTGCGCATTCCTTATGACTCCGAGGAATCCCTTAGCCTCGGTGAAAACCTTATGCGCTTCATTGACGAGCAGGCAACACAGGCATCGGTGGGACTTGCCCGGGAAAGAGACGTTTTCCCTGCTTTCCAGGGGAGTGTTTATGATAAATCAGACGGGCTAAAAGTCAGGAACGCCACACGCACCACCATAGCTCCAACAGGGAGTTTGAGCATCATAGCCGGTTGTTCCAGCGGCATCGAACCCCTGTTTGCCCTGAGCTATGTCCGTCATATCATGGACAACGACGAGTTAATAGAAGTGAACCCCTATTTTGAAGATGTGGCCAGGAAGGAAGGTTTCTACTCCGCTGAACTGATGTCGAAACTCGCCCAGGGAGCCCTCTTGAGGGATATGGAAGGAATACCGCAATGGGTTAAGGACGTTTTCGTAACTGCCCATGATATTTCCCCGGAATGGCACGTCAGGATGCAGGCGGCTTTCCAGAAACATACGGATAACGCGGTTTCCAAAACTGTTAATCTGCCCCACGAAGCAACCGAGGAAGACGTAGCACGAATATATCTCCAGGCTTACCAGGAAGGACTGAAAGGCATTACTATTTATCGGGACGGCTGCCGGGACAACCAGGTCCTGACTACGGGTAAATCCACCGTGGAAAAACCCGGTGAGCTCATGCCGCGGAAGCGCCCCAAGATAACCCGTGGCGTGACGGAAAAGGTAACCACTGGCTGCGGCAATATCTATATTACTATTAACTTCGATGAAAACGGGGTTTTCGAACTCTTCGTCAGCCTTGGTAAAGCCGGAGGCTGCGCCTCGGCTCAACTGGAAGGGACCGCTCGCCTGATTTCGCTTGCTCTCCGCTCCGGGATAAACCCCGCCTCCATTGTAAAAAACCTGAGGGGCATACGTTGCCCGTCTATTTCCTGGGAAGGGGGACATGCTGTCCTCTCATGTGCCGATGCTATAGGAAGCGTCCTGGAAAAACACTACGGGGGTGACACGAAAACAGCCCCGGCTGCTAAATACACCGACCTTTCCGGGAACACCGCCGGCCAGTGCCCTGACTGCGGCAGCCTTCTGGTATTCCAGGAAGGATGTCATAAATGCCCGGGTTGCGGTTATACCAAATGTTAGCCGTACAGGATACCGTGTATCCGTCCAGCATATTCCTCGCTTTGCCTGTCCGGGGTAACCAGGGATATCCTGCGGCCTGAGTCCACTCCCAACTCCAGCTGCACCGCCCTGGAGATTTGCTCCTGCTCAAAGATGCTGCCGTATTCAACTTCCGGAGTGGTACCGAAATACCTCAAAACGGCAACGCCAACCGCATCGATGGCAACCCTGTCTGACCCCGCCAGAACTATGTTGGAATCCACCTTCTTTCCTTTATCGGGCCCCCCGCTGACAAAAGCCTCGACTCCATCGAGGATTACCAGGGATGGTTTGTAAGCCTGGTTTATCTCTGCAATCATGGTCCTCTGGTACGGCGATGAATGAAGTTCGCCCATGTAATCGTGGCCGTCGCCCGGAACCCGCTTTGCCGCCAGGCCCACGGAATTTTTAAGAGACATGGTAAAGTGCCCCCCGAAGCGGTGTGTTTTCAAACAGCAAGTTTGTATTATGTCATCTACTTCCAGGCATACCTTCGGAATATAAAAACCCTGGGACCAGCGGCTGCCGGAAGGCGTAAACTTTTGCCACCCGCTTTCCGGAAGTTCGTCCAGCACAAGAACTTCGAAATCAAGTTCCCTCCCTAACTGGAAGATCCCTTTTTGTTCCATTGCTTTCCTGGTATTCCCCATGCCGCTCCGGTCGCCTACTGTAATCCCTGAAGCTCCCTCCTGCCACAGCCGTTTTACGATGGAACGGAGGACATCGATGTGAGTCGAACCCGGGGTCGGGTCGGCACTGTTAAAATTCGGTTTAATAAATATGGTCTTGTTTTTAAATTTTCCGGTCCCGACCAGGTCCATCGCTTTTTCGACACCATCAGCCCTGTTATCCGTGCTTACAAAAGCTATCTCTGACATTTTTCCCTCCCCGGAATTGCCGGCAACGATAGTTGGGGCCTCCCCGGCTTCATTACATCCCGCCATTCCCGCAACTGCCAATGCCCCTGTTGCAGCGATACCTTTAATAAAAGAACGCCTGCTAATCCTGTTGTCCTTAAGTTTAGCCACTGCTATACCTTTTACTTTTCCCGGGGATTAGACATGAAAGCGACTCACCGGTCCTGGAGACCTCCCATTTCCCCCACACTTATTTTATATGGTATTTGTCTTTCAAAATCGAGGAAACCAGGGGAAGGTAGGAAAAAGCCTTCTCGACCAGGGACTCTTCAATGGTACCGAGAGCAGACCCCTCCTCCGCTCCGGAGGGTGTTTCCCCCGCCCCACCGACCTTACCTATGTTTTTTAAACAGCAACGTGCCGGAGTTATAACGGCCTGCTCGGCAATCTGCTTCACATCGACCCCGGAGCCTTTATTTACCTTTTCCCAGTACCCCGACAACCTGGCTGCGATAGTATCAGGGGTTTCCTTGTTGAGATTGTCGGAATCAGTAGGCACGATTCCCCAGGCTATAACCTTCCCTTCCTTCAGGTAATTACCTATAGCTTCAGTATAACCCATGGGCATCGATTCTATAGCATAAGCGTCGAAAGACAGCAGTTCCACCCCGAGCCCCAGCAGATACGGAAGGTTAATAGCGGCGCACAGGTGCAGGGCTTTAATTCCCTCGATCCCCTGGAAAAAATTGCGGTAGTCCTCCGTCGCCTGGACATCGTTATAACCCGTAAAACCTGAAAATACCCACCCGAGTCCCGGCTCATCCAGCCAGACAAAGGCCCTTTTGTTTTTCTCCTTAAGCTGCTGGACCTGGATATTCACCTTTCTTTGCATAAAATCGAAAAGGATTACTCTCACTGAATCGTCGTATATAATCGGCTTATCCCCCTCATCAATCACCCTGAACCCGAAACTTACAGGGCCGGTCATCTGCCCGCGTATCGAGCTGTGGCCGGCGAGGTCAATCCCGAGAAAGCGGTGGTAAACACTGGAATACTCCCTGGTCAGGGCCAGCCCCTCCGGGGCTTCCATTGACTTTTCGTAGTCCCCTATTTTCGAGATAAAAGCTTCGGTATTGAAATTAACCCTTTCCTGGGCTATATCCAGACTTATTCCGGGCAAAAATTGGGATGCCTGAACATACATGTCTTCGTAAAAGCTTACCCTGGGAAGCTGAGGCCAGAAAGGTATATCCATTGCCAGGGCAAGTTCCAAGGCCCTGTCGATATCGGTATGTGGCATAATTCCCATTGCCGTAGTCTGGCACAGTCCTGGGAAATCCAACTTATCTGTCATGATAATTCCGCCGTTTGAAATGCCGTTGTTTTACAGTGAGGCCTTCCATTACCTCTGACTTTCAAAGACATGGTCCGTTACCTAAAACGAAGGCAAATACCAAATTACCGGTTACCCGGTGAATTTGAATAAAGAATTATAACATTTTTTTTATTTTTTCTAGTTTCTCAATTAGATACCATTCTACTGTAGTGTCTCTAATATCTCTTTACAATTTGCGGCGCCATTGGTGTCATTCCCGCGAAAGCGGGAATCCAGAGCAACAGACTGGATTCCGGGTCAAGCCCGGAATGACAAAGATTGTAAGGCTATTTATGAGACACTACACTACATGTAGAAAATAATTCAGGATTGGAAGTTGAATCTCCCGATAAATATAAAATTGCTTTTAAGAACTATTGACAATAGAAATATTGCTTGTATAATAATAGTAACTATTACTATTTATTCACCTAATACGGAGGAAAAATATGAGCGTACTGGTAAACAAACCTGCACCGGATTTTACGGCCACTGCAATTCTCGGAGACGACAGCATCAAAGAGGATTTCAAACTTTCGGACTTAAGGGGAAAATATGTGGTTCTGTTCTTTTATCCACTGGATTTCACCTTCGTATGTCCCTCGGAGATAATCGCTTTCGACCACCGCCTGGACCAGTTTAAATCGCGCAATACAGAAGTTATCGGGGTATCCGTAGACAGCCATTACACCCACCTTGCCTGGAAAAATACCGCGGTGGAAAATGGCGGCATAGGCAAGATTCGTTACCCCCTGGTATCGGACATCACCAAGAACATCTCCAGGGACTATGACGTACTGGTGGAAGATGCCGTTGCCCTCAGGGGTACTTTCGTTATCGACAGGGAAGGAAAGGTCCAGCACCAGGTCGTCAACAACCTGCCCCTGGGCCGCAACATCGATGAGGCCCTGCGCATAATTGACGCAATACAGTTCAACGAAAAATTCGGGGAAGTGTGTCCGGCAAACTGGGAAAAAGATAAGCCGGGCATGAAACCCACCACCGGTGGTGTGGCCGAGTACCTGGCAGCCCACGGAAGTGAGCTTTAAGTAAAGGAGAATCTTGAGGTACAGCAAACCCCGGGAGATCATCCTCGAAGAATTAAAAAAAGTAAAGACTCATCCCAGGGGCGATGAGCTCTATCAGATTGTGCGCCGGAGTCTGCCGAATATCAGTCTTGGAACCGTGTACCGTAATTTAAACCTCCTGACGCAGCAGAGGAACGTTCTTGAGCTATTCGCCGGTGACTTCAACCGCTACGATGGAAACACCTCTGACCACAGCCATTTCCTCTGCCGCGAATGCCGCCGCCTCTGGGATTTCTCTATGGAGCCACAGGAAGTTGATGAAAAAGCCTGCGAACTGGGGGAAGGCTTTTGCATAGAAGGCCGGCACACCGTTTTCCACGGCCTGTGTCCCGATTGCGGAAAGGGATTGAAAGGACTCTCAGAATAAACCAGTTGGCTGCCGAGCCAGGATTCGAACCTGGGCTAAAGGATCCAAATTCCTTTGTGCTACCACTACACAACTCGGCAGTGACTGTTAGATTATAGCCTTCACTCGTGTTTATGGCAACGTTACCATGCTTAACACTTTTTCCGATGCCGGGATTTCCCCGTTCTTAGCCTGCGACAGGTAACTTGCTGATGCGCCTGATTCCTTTGCCAATAGCCTCAGAGCATAAAGAGGTTGAAGCGGGAGACAATGCTGCCGCTGGATGGAGAAAAGAAAATGCCGGGGGATGGTACCCCGGAAACCGAAACATCAGCCAAATAAAGCATCCAGTGCATAAATTTTACCTGTTCCCCCCACCAGTTCTGCGACAGCGATTACGTAAGCACCAGGACCACAGCCGTAATCAAGTACCTTAAACCCGGTCTTAATTCCCACCTCTTTTAAGATACTATCCCGAGGCCGAACGAAATCCCGCAGTTTGAACTCAAGAGACATCAATCTAAAGCCAAAGTCAGACAGATGCCTGGCCAAAAATGTTTCCTCCTGATTATCTTTATAACGATGTCCCTGACTAAAGAATTGCGTAGTTTATTGGTTGCCACTATATAGTAATGTTTCCCATCACCACTGTTCAGGTTAACTGGGAATGCTTCACATGATATAAATTAAAAGAGGAACAACCTGAGATAGACATAAGGAAAATTAACCAAACCGACCGACTGTGTCACGTTCTTGCTGACGAGTTACACTCCGGAATTTTTATAGGCCACGTAATTTTTTCACAAGGACTATGGCTTCGCTTGCCGGGATATCAGACCAGGCGTGGAGGCGGACCCTACCCTCATAAATATCAACTTCGACATAGTTCTCCCCTGGAATCTTGCCCAAATCTTCAACAAGGGAATCAACCATCTCTGCAACATCTACAAACTCATCTTTCCGCTCATAGGAGAGTTCCCTGCCCTTAGCCGGGTCCTCGTAACTGTACTTATACGAATATACCGCCACTTTATTATACCTCCTTCACTGGTCTCAGTTAGACAGTGTATATTTTTTTCCGTCTTATCTGCATATAGTCAACAAAAGCGGGACACTTTGTCCTGAAAAACAATAGCTACGTTAAAGCGCAGAAACCTGCCAGCTGACATGTTTATTATAACTTTTTCTTACCGACACAACATTGGTAGGTTGATTTGAGTTTCAGGCATTGCTTTTTTATCTCCAGTTGGCGAATGTCGTTAATTGTACTACATAGTTCCCGCGCAGGCGGGAATCCAGTTGCGCCTTATTCGATTAAAGTTCCCTGCCATCTTTTCCCTTCAACCTCGATTCTCCCCGCAGACACGTTATTTTTTCTTCCAGTGAATAGATACCTTTCGTGTCATTTCCCATTCCCGGGCTTTTGTTTCCTCCAGAGCCTTCATCTCCTGTCTCGACAAAAAATAAAGCACAGGTAATATTCCGAATTTCCGGTACGGTTCGTTCAAAGCTTCACTGAGAGCTACGACGTGCCTGTAGGGCCGTTTATATTGATTTACGATGATAACAGGTATGGACTTATATTTGCGCAGCCTCCCCTGAAACGGGCCCACTGCCATCACCTCGTCCCAGGTAGGCAACCAGTACCTGTAAAACTGCCTGCCGCACTCCTCCAGGTACTTAATGTGGACCCTTGCAACTCCATCCATGGGTTCTAACGCTTTAAATTCTTCCAGAGACCCGGGATGGTTATCTCCTGCCTTTTCCGGCAGCCTCGATTTCCACGGAAGGGTTCCGTTTAGAATATGTCTCACCATAAGCATTTTCGGAAGGCTCCTTTATTTAATTTTGTACCGGTTTTATTAAGCAACGGGCAGCTAAAATATTTTCCAATATTCCGGTAAACTATACTAATCCCACTTGCTTCTTGCAATATCCCTCCATACATGGTCTAATCCCGTTGGCGGTCAAAAGGTAGCCGGGAAATAATCCTTTCGCAGTATATGTTTCCATGGGATTTAACTCTATAATTAATCATGCCTACACTCATGAGTCTAAATTAGATGAAATACGCAATCCCCGGCCAGCGGGGTTTCCAGGTTATCAAGCTATTAATAGCCGGTTCTATACTGCTTATTCTTACGGCGCTGATGATACCGAATATCGGCAGGTTCATGGGAGGAGGGGAATCTGATATCAGGAAGGTCGAAAAAAATAACATCCAGTCATCTGTAACGGGCATGATGCAAGACAACAACCTTTCCATACTTCCCAACCCCGTTGATGACCCCACCCTGGCCTCCAACGACATGTCCCGTTTTCCGGATTTCAAATCATCCTGGACAAACAGCCCCGGGGGGAAATTTAAAGACCCCCGCGGGGAACCATATACCGACGGAGATAAAGAAGGTTACGTCCTTTATGCCCACGACAAGACGGGGAACGGTGACACAACGGTTCTGGTCGATTACGTACATATTACAAGGTCAAGGTATTCCTATACGGCCGACCCCGATGGAACTGTGCACCAGTACGATTCCCCCGGGGGCGCTGAGTTCATTGACTGACAATCCAGGTCTGTTTCCCGTCACGCACCCATGCCTCTCTGGGATACCCAATTGAACAATGGCTGCTGCACAGCAAGTGATACACCCTGCGGGTCAGGTATTTTCCTGAACCCGTAGGTCAGGACCGGCGGACAACATATTCAGGCATATTGCCCGGATACAACAAAGAAGCGGCGCCGGATGTAGGGTTAGCCGCCTGAGCCGGTAATGCTTCAGCCTTCTATTTTTTCAAACTGGTCTTTGGGAGCTCCGCAAACAGGGCAAATCTCGGGTGGCTCTTCTCCAACGTGAATGTATCCACAAACTTTACAACGCCATTTTGCCGGCATGATATTCTCCTTATAATTTTAACTTAAACTTTTGAAGTCGAAACTGTCTTGCAGTATGGCATCTTTGTACGGCAGGACATTCTTTTTCTGCCTTATCGCCCCCATAATCTCCCCACCACCCCTGATATCGTTGAGGAGCACAGTGCCAATAAGTATGTCATTGCTTACAACGTATTTACGGTACGTATAGTTAGCTTTATCCTCTTTAACCAGGCCCTGGTGTTTTCCCTCCACGTCTATGTCCCCGGCGCTCATGACATTAATCCCGAGGATGGACAAGGCATTCGAGGGCACGGTCCCCCCGTATTCCTGTTTTCCCCCGGCCATGTTCACACCGGCAACTTCTCCCTGCTGCTGAGCAGCCGGCCACAAACCATAGACCATGCCATTAAATTCGGCCACGTCCCCGGCGGCATAAATCCCGCTCCGGCTGGTTTCCATGTGCTCATCCACCGCTATACCCCTCTCGGTTTTGAGACCGATGGCTTTGGCCAGGTCCAGTTTCGGCCTGATTCCGGCTGAAACAATGATTAAATCCCCCGGGATTACCTGGCCTGTCGCCAGCAGGACACCGGTAGCCTTCCCGTTCCCGGTGATTTCCTGACACTGGGAATTCAGGAAAAAAGAAAACCCGAATTTTTCTTCCAGTTCCTTTTTCATTAATCCTGCTGCCGCAGTGTCAAGCTGCCTGGGCAAAAGCCTCGGCAGAGCTTCTATGATGGTAACTTTAAGTTTAAGTTTGGTTAGAGCCGCTGCTGTTTCAAGGCCGATGGGTCCAGCCCCAATAATCACCGCGGTTTTACTCTCCCGGGCATAT
>JAUYHV010000312.1 GCA_030689845.1 Dehalococcoidia bacterium | reverse complement strand
CTGTGGCCCGTAGCTCCCTGAAATGAATAAAGGAATACAACACCCCGAACCCGGCATCAACGCATAACTTCACCGCCATCGACGGTTATTATCTGCCCGGTTACAAAATCGGAGTCAGCCGAGGCTAAATATACGGCCGTACCGACAAGGTCTGCCGGGTACTCCCGCCGCCTTATCGTTCTCCCCTGTATGGAGCGGTCAGCCGCTTCCTCTTTGCCTCCCAGGGCAAGGAGAGTCGCCTCATCGATTGTATATCCAGGGGCGATGCTGTTTACATTGATATTCTGTTTTCCCAGGGCTTTTGCCAGGCATTTTGTCAATGTCATGACTGCTCCTTTGGAGCAGGCGTAATGGATTATGTGGTACATGCCGGTGTCGGCGGTGGTTGAAGAAATATTTATTATTTTGCCTTTACCCCCTGAAATCATGTGGGGAACGACCGCTTTGGCACAAAGCCAGCACCCGGTCACGTTAACCGCGAACATTTTTGCCCATTCCTCCGTAGTCCGGTCATCCCAGCTTTTTATTTCCAGGCCGTAAAAAACCGCCGCGTTGTTCAGCAGGATGTCTATTTTCCCGAAAGCCTCCACCGTCTTTTTTGCCATTTCCCGGGTACTGGCTTCGGAGGAAACATCCGTAAGCAGGGGCAGGGCAGTTCCACCTTTACTTTTTATCTCTTCAGCGACTTTTTGGGCGTTTTCGAAAATAATGTCGGCTATCACCACCCTGGCTCCTTCGGCAGCGAAGGCAAGAGCGTAAGCTTTACCTATGCCCCTGCCGCCCCCGGTGATGATCGCAACTTTGTCAGCGAGTTTCATATATTAAATTCCCCTTTCCTGAACAATGGCTGCACCGCATTTGAAAACCTCACGTTTAAAGAGTCTCCCGCGAAATTTATAAAGTGCTTTCAAATCCCCCTTAATCCCCCTTTCGTAAAGGGGGATTAAGGGGGATTTAGTCAGCTTACAGCAAGCCCTTTTCACGCGCCCGGGTAACCATCGCCGGCTCCGACCACCATTTTTTAATACCCAGTTCCTGCGCCACCGTATTGGCTGCGTTGTAGCCCGGTCCCCAGATAACACAACCTCCAGGGTAAACG
>JAUYHV010000302.1 GCA_030689845.1 Dehalococcoidia bacterium | reverse complement strand
ATATGTTAAATGATTTGTCATCCAGCATAATACAGGGAACGGGGCTTGTAAAAAAGTATAAAAAACTTGTAGCTGTAGACCATATTGATTTTACGATAGAGCGCCAGGAGTGCTTTGCTTTTCTCGGCCCTAACGGAGCAGGAAAAACTACCACTATCAGAATGATATGCTGCTACGCACCATTGACCTCCGGTAAGTTAACAGTGGACGGGAAAGACGTGTCCGGGAACTGCCGTGAGATCAAACGGATTTTAGGTATCGTACCCCAGGAAACCAACCTGGACCCCGACCTCACTGTAGGGCAAAATCTTCTTGTTTACAGCAGGTATTTCGATATACCCGGAAATATAGCAGTAGAAAGAGCGACCGAGGCTCTTGAAACTTTTCAACTGGTTGGACGCTGGAACAACCGCATTGACTCATTGTCGGGCGGTATGAAAAGGCGGTTGATTTTTGCACGGGCTTTGATTAACCAGCCCAGGATTCTCATCCTTGATGAACCTACAACGGGACTTGACCCCCAGGCAAAACACCTCGTCTGGCAAAAAATTCGTTATCTTAAAGACCGGGGTACCACCATTGTTCTATCAACACAAAACATGGAGGAAGCAGCTCACCTTTGTGACCGGCTGGTTGTCATGCACCAGGGGAAAATACTTACCCAGGGAACTCCGACTGAACTCATTGACAGGTATGCCGGGAAAGAAGTCCTGGAAATTTATTCCAAACCGGAAAACAAGCCAGCGGTTTTATCCCAGCTATTGGATACCGAACTGGAGGTTGAAGATGTTGGCGACACAATTTTTGTTTTTAGCAGGGACGGCGGCACTCTCCGTCAGCGTCTGAATATAAACTCGGAAAAAATTGTTTACAGGCAAGCGACCCTGGAGGATGTCTTTTTAAGATTGACAGGCAGAGGATTACAGGAATGACGAACCATCTTCTGTCTTTCCGCTTTATCAGGGTATGGCAAAGAAACCGAGATGTTTTCCTTAGACTGTGGAAAACTGAGTTCGCTTCTGCTCTGGCAGAACCCATCGTAGTTCTCCTGGCAATGGGACTGGGGCTCGGCGGGTTGGTGGGGTTAATCTCCGGACAAAATTATTTACAGTTCATTGCCCCCGGAATCCTCGCAAGTTATGTCATGTTCTCGGCCACGTTCGAATGCACTTATGGTACCTTCATACGCATGGAACACCAGAGGACTTTCGATGCAATTATTGCCACCCCCGTTAACATTGAAGATGTGATTACCGGAGAAATATCCTGGGCAGCCACACGTTCTTTAATAACAGCCGCTTCAATTCTTATTATCCTGTTTTTTTTCGGCCTGATTGATTCTCTCTGGGTTCTGTGGCTACTCCCTTTATCTTTTTTATCGGGATTTATGTTCGGCTCCATGGCTATGTTTTTTACCTCTCTGGCGCCTTCCATTAACTCCTTCAATTACTACTTCACCCTTTTCATAACGCCTATGTTCTTCTTCAGCGGTGTTTTTTTTCCTCTCGACAGTACCCCGGCCTTCGTCCAGGTAGCAGCCAATTTTATCCCGTTAACTCCATCGGTGCTCATTAGCCGCAGTGTAATGCAGGAAAATCTACAGGCCTCCAATTTTATCCAGCTTGCATACATGGTCTTTATCGCTGTTGCATTTTTCTCTGCCTCCCTTGTTACCATGAAAAAACGCCTGATAAAATAAAATTAACATATATTTGATTATCTCTTTGAATAAATGTTCAGGAAAACAAACTCAACTTCATTGCAGAACATTGGACACTTACGGTTACCACTTTCCCCAGGGTTATTTTGACTGATATTTGACCGATTTTGCCATCATAATTAATTTTATCGCCTTGCCTTAGCCCAGGTTTAAAAGGCCGCTGGCCAATGATATAATTCTAATTACCGAAAAGAAATATTAACTATGCTGATACAACTGGATTCATTGAACAATAAATACACCGAGTTAGAGAATCTCATGGCACAACCCGAAGTTGCCACTGACCCTGAACGTCTTCATGCCCTGGCAAAAGAGCGAGCCGGTATGGAGCACCTCGTGTCTCTTTACCGTAAATACAAAGAGGTTTCAATAAACTTAGAGAAGACAGAAGCCATGCTGGATTCCCCTTTGGAACCTGATATGGAAGAATTGATAAAAGAGGAAGTCGTACAACTCCGGGTCAGACAGGAATCCCTGGAAAATGAGATTAAAGTGGCCATTTTGCCAAAAGATCCCAACGGCGATAAAAACGTTATCATGGAAATTCGGGGTGGAACCGGAGGCCAGGAAGCAGCGATTTTTGCCGCCGACCTGTACCGGATGTATTACAAGTATGCTGCCCTAAATAACTGGAATGTGGAAGTAATTGACAGGAGTGAGGGTGATAAGGGAGGCTTGAAAGAAATAGTTTTCGAAGTCCGGGGGAAAGGTGTTTTCAGCCGTTTAAAATACGAAAGAGGGGTTCACAGAGTCCAAAGGGTACCTGTTACGGAGGCTTCCGGGCGGGTTCACACATCAACAGCTACTGTTGCTGTAATGCCGGAAGCAGAAGAGGTAGAGTTGACCATAAATCCCGAAGACCTGAAAATGGATTTCTTTCACAGCAGTGGAGCCGGAGGACAAAACGTAAACAAAGTTGAAACAGCCGTCCGGCTTACACATATTCCTTCCGGTATCACAGCTACGTGCCAGGACGAACGTTCCCAATTGAAAAACAGGATTAAAGCTATGGCCGTTTTACGGGCACGATTAAAAGACCAGGAAGATCGAAAAAGGGAAGAAGAATTATCGAAAGAACGCCGCTCCCAACTCGGCACCGGGGACCGGTCTGAGAAGATCCGAACATATAATGTCCTCCAGGACAGGCTGACGGACCACCGCATAAATCTAACTTTACACAATCTTCCCGGCATTCTGGAAGGGCAACTGGACCCTCTGATTGACCAACTCCAGTCTCATGAACAGG
Organism: Dehalococcoidia bacterium; assembly: GCA_030689845.1. Lineage (GTDB taxonomy): Bacteria > Chloroflexota > Dehalococcoidia > JACQUA01 > JACQUA01 > JAUYHV01. The sequence continues at coordinate 5,461 of JAUYHV010000302.1, read as the reverse complement.
CGAGTCAATTACAAGGTCAGTTGGTATAACAACTTATGACCTGGCAGGACATTCACAGGCAAGTCGCCTCCGCGTTAGCATTCCACCATATCGAAAACGCGTCTTTTGAGGCTGAACTGCTTATCCGTTCCGCCCTGAACATCACCAGGGCTCAATTTTACGCGGAGAATAACAATATCACCAATGAAATCCCCCAATCCCTCCTGTCCATGCTCGAACGGCGAATCAAAGGAGAACCTTTCGCCTATATATCAAATCAGCGGGAATTTTTCGGTCTGAGTTTTTACGTTGACAACCGTGTCTTAATACCCCGTCCTGAGACAGAACTCCTGGTTGAAACAACCCTGGAACTCATAAAGAGCAAATACCCCGCACAATTGCCTGTAACCGTTGATGTTGGAACTGGAAGCGGCGCCATAGCGATAAGTCTGGCTTCCAAGCTGCCAAATCATCGTATTTATGCCACAGATATTTCTCCCGATGCCCTTGAAGTTGCCAGGATCAATTGCTCGAGGCACCAGGTTTGCAGCCGCGTTACCCTGCTGGAGGGAAATCTCCTGGAACCTCTACCCGAACCCGTTGACATAGTAGTTGCCAACCTTCCTTATATTCCACGGAGCACGTACAAATCCCTTGGTCCGGAAATATTGAACTTTGAACCTCCCGGGGCGTTAAACGGCGGGGAAAACGGTTTATTTTATATTTTTGAAATCCTGGAACAGTCCAGGACCCGGCTAAGACCAGGGGCATCGTTGCTCCTGGAAATAGGAGAAGAGCAGTCTACGGAAGTAATGGAAAGAGCACATTCTGTCTTTCCCCGGGCCGGGATATCTTCATTAAGAGACCTCGCTGACAAGAAGAGGGCTATCCTGATAGAAAATCCTCAAATCCCATTTGACTTAACGATCAATTAATGATAAATTTTAGATTCAACTGCGGTCTCCCCCTGACCGTATCATTCTCTTAAAAGGAGGACCTCCACCTTGAACATTATTGTTTGCGTCAAGCTAATCCCCGACCCCGAAGCCCCCCCAGCAAGTTTCAAAATTGACACCGCAGCTAACAAGGTAATCCCCGCAGCGGGTGTCTCCCTGGTTATCAGCCCTTTCGACGAACAGGCTGTTGAAGCAGCTCTGCGGTTGAAAGACGTCAATGGAGGAAAGGTTACCGTTATCAGTCTGGGAATGGGATTACCGAGAGACGTTGTAAAAAAGCCCCTTGCTATGGGCGCTGATGAACTTATAATCCTGGAAGATCCTGCCTTTGAGGGAGGCGACAGCTGGTCTACAGCCTACGCCCTGGCCATGGCGATCAAAAAAATAGGCGAATTCGATGTCGTTTTATGCGGACGCCAGGCTGGAGACTGGGACGCCGGTCAGGTGGGATCCGGCATAGCAGAATTTCTGGGAATACCCGGCATTACAATAGCTAAGAAGATAGAGGTCAACAATGGCACTGCCGTTGTTGAACGGGTTTTATCTGATGGTTACGAGGTAATAGAAGCAGTGCTTCCGGCCCTTATTACAGTGAGCAACGAACTTGGAGAACCCCGCTTTGCTGCTTTAAAAGGGATAATGGCAGCGGCTAAAAAGCAGCCCGTCATATGGAAGCCCGCTGACATTGGAGTCGAACCCTCAAAATTAGGCGCAGCCGGACGGGCTACAAAGCTGGTAAAACTGTTCCAGCCCGTCCGCGAAGGTAAATGCGAAATAATAGAAGGCGAAAATCCTGCCGAAGCAGCGGAAAAGCTCGCCCTCCGTTTAAGAGAAGCCAAAGTCATATAGGAGAAAACGAAAATGAGCGAAGCTAAAGGAATATTAATAGTCGGCGAAACCATAGAGGAAAAAATTGCCCCCATAACTGCAGAACTTCTCGGATGTGGAAGAAAGCTTGCCGATGAACTGGGAGAACCTCTTTTTGGAGCCTTAATCGGCTCAGATGTTTCCGGGATTGCCCAGGAACTTATTGCCCTGGGGGCCGATACTGTCTACACCGCTGATAATCCCATCCTCCAAAACTACCAGACCGATACCTACACCCAGGTCATGGAAAAAATGTGTAAGGACATTTCCCCTCGTTACGTGCTTATGGGGCAAACAACTATAGGGAGAGACCTGTCTCCACGACTGGCTTTTCGTCTTAATACGGGTCTTTCAACCGACTGTGTCGACCTTAAAATAGACCCGCAGGGTAAAGGCCTGCTCCAAACCCGACCCGTGTACGGCGGTAACGCCCAAGCCATTTTCGCGGTCGAAAACAAGTACCCGCAGATAGCTACCATACGTTCTAAAGCATTTTCACCCCTTGCTCCCGATACCACCCGACAGGGCAATGTCATCCCCGTAGCTATTGAGATTGATACCAGCAAAGTAAAGACAAAATTCGTGCGCAAGGTCAAAGAAGAAGTTACCGGTGTAAAACTGGAGGATGCCAAAGCTGTTGTAACAGGAGGCAGGGGCATTGGTGGTCCTGATGGTTTTAAACAGTTGGAAGAACTGGCAGCAATACTGGGAGGTGCAGTTGGAGCAACCAGACCCCCCTGCGATAACGCCTGGGTACCAAGCACATGGCAAGTAGGCTTAACAGGAAAAATCGTTACCCCGGAACTTTATATTGCCGTGGGTGTTTCCGGAGCCAGTCAGCACCTTGCAGGTTGTTCAAGCGCAAAAAACATCGTAGCTATTAACAAGGACCCGGATGCCAACATCTTCAAGGAAGCGCGTTTCGGAGTAGTCGGAGATTATAAGCAAGTGCTGCCTGCTTTCACCCAGAAGATTAAGTCTCTCCTGGATAAGTAGCCTGGAGCAGGTTTTAGTCCGGTAGAGAGTGTAACGGCAACTGGCTACAGTGGGCTTCAGCCTGCGGCTGTGATGCTTTAGCAGTTATTCCTTAACAGCCGTTTTCTCAGCGTCCCTCGCCTCGATTATTTTCTGGGCTACAAAAGACGGAACTTCTTCAAGGTGGCTGAATTCCATGGTGTATATTCCCCTTCCCTGAGTTATGGATTTCAGGTCCGTAGCATAACGCTGAATTTCCGCCAGGGGCACCTGGGCCTCTATAACGCTTGTCCCTCCCAGGGGATTAATACCGGAAACCTTTGCTCTTTTTGTGTTAAGGTCACCTATAATATCCCCTGTATAACTGTCAGGCACAGTAACTTTAAGATTCATCACAGGCTCCAGGATTATCGGATGGGCCAGGGAAAAACCCTTCTTAAAGGCATGAAGACCGGCAATCTTGAATGCAATATCAGATGAGTCCACAGGGTGAAAAGAACCATCGAACAGGATCGCCCTTGTGTCCACAACCGGGTAACCCGCCAGCACCCCTTCCATGCGGGCCTCGTTAACCCCCTTTTCCACCCCGGGAATATAGTTCCTGGGTATTGACCCGCCAACTATCTTCTCCGTGAATTCAAAACCACCGCCCCTCTCCATAGGTTCCAATTCCAGGAAAACATGGCCGAATTGTCCGTGCCCCCCACTCTGCTTTTTATGCTTGTACTCCGCCTTAGCTGAAGTTGTGATAGTCTCTTTATAAGGCACTTTTGGTATTTCAAGCCTCACTTCGACGCCGAATTTACGCTGCATTCTCTCCGCTGCCACATCGATATGGGTTTCACCCATGCCGGAAAGGATGGTCTCAGAGGTATCTATTTCCCTGTGCACGTTCAGCGTGGGGTCCTCCTCCGCTAAACGGGGAAGAGCGAGTCCCAGTTTGTCCAGGTCTGCTTTTGTCCTTGGATAGATAGCCGCGCTGAATACAGGAGAAGGGAACTTAACCGGGGGTAAACTGAATGGTTTCTCCTTTGTACTGAATGTGTCCCCGGTACTCGTCGCAGCCAGTTTGGCCACGGCGCCCACATCCCCCGCAATAATGTGAGAAACCGGCTCCTGGTTTTTTCCTTTTATTAAAAACAGCTGCGCGATCCTCTCCTGGGAGTTTTTCGTGCTGTTCCAGACCTGAGTATTACTTGAAATAGTCCCGGAAAAGACCCTGAAGTAAGTCAATTTACCCACGTAGGGGTCAGCCGTAGTTTTGAATACAAGACTTACAAGAGAACCTGCAGGGTCCGGTGTTATTTCCACTTCTTCATTTGTTGTCTGGTCAGTACCCCTCGAAGACGCCTGGACGGGAGACGGCATGTAATCGCATATGGCATTAAGTAAAGAACTTATACCAATACTCTGTAATGCGCCCCCGGCTAAGACAGGCACTATTTTACCCTGCACCACCCCATTTTTAAGAGCTGCCTTTATTTCGTCATTAGTTACTTCACCGCCATCCAGGTATTTCGTCATAATGTTGTCGTCAACATCGGCAACAGCTTCAATCAGCTTCTCTCTGAGGCTGTCAGCCTGTGTTTTCAGGTCCCCAGGTATTTCCGACTCGTCTGCTTTACCCCTCATGAAAGCTTTCATCGAAACCAGGTCTACCAGGCCCTTAAATTCTTTTTGTGAACCTATGGGCAGATGAATAGCTACGCATCCTTTTCCTAATTTTTCCTGAATAGCCGAAAGGGTTCTGTCGAAGTCCGCGTTTTCCCGGTCCATCTTGTTAACAAAAATAATTCGGGGCATAGCAGCTTCTTCGGCATATCCCCAGGTCAACTCTGTGCCGACCTCCACACCCGAGGCGGCACATACGACAAATATCGCGCTTTCCACCACCCTCATACCAGCCTTTACTTCGCCTACGAAGTCCATGTAACCGGGCGTATCAATCAGGTTTATCTTATTATTATTCCAGGAGCATGGTAAAAGAGAAAGGCTGACGCTTATCTTTCTTTTAATGGAATCGGGGTCGCTATCTGATGTCGTCGTGCCCTCCTCTACCTTTCCCATTCGGTTTATCACTCCGGTAAAAAATAGTATTGCCTCCGTAAGGGAAGTCTTGCCAGCGCCGCCATGTGAAAGAAGTACAACATTCCTTAATTGGTCCGTGGTGTATTCAGGCATAAAGAATTCCCCCCTTTTAAGCTCAATTGGGTAATTCTAACCCATCCACCCCTCAACTCGCAAACTGTTTGTGGTTTAATTCAGGCAATCATTGTTTATCCAGGCCTTAACCCCGGCGCCAGATTCTGTGCTGGAAATAAGTTGAAATTGGGCACGCCTTACATAAGATTAAATGCATATTATATATGTACATATGAACATTATTTATGTCCTTTCATATCGTATTTACACTCAAGGAATCTAATGATACCGGATAATATGTATTTTTTGGTATGGTCGAAGCGTTTGGAGACCTGATTGAGTTTTCACTCTGCATTTAACCATTTTATTTAACAAAAAAAGGGAGACACGGTATAAACCATGTCTCCCTTCTCTTATCTGTTTCCGGGCAGTTTTCCTGGTTAAGGCAGACCCTGCCTTTTTTACCTATTTGCTCATAAAGGAAAACTCTTCCATGCCCAGTTTTTTCAGCCTCTCGGGAGTCGGTTTCCCGGTCTTCACAT
>JAUYHV010000301.1 GCA_030689845.1 Dehalococcoidia bacterium | reverse complement strand
TCAATCTCCCTTTGCGAAAGGGAGAGGCTGGATTTTTTCCCTTTGCGAAAGGGAGAGGCTCTTTTCCCCCTTTTTTAAAGGGGGATTAAGGGGGAATTTATGGCGTTTCGCGGGACGCTTTGTATTAATAGCCGTTTATTTTTAGCAGACTTCATTGTACAATCTCATCGGATATGTAAGTTACATGGAGGAAATTGGGGATCTAAATTATTTTGCCCATTTTGGGGTTTTCCAACTTATATTATTTCAAATGGTAAAAATTTTAGCCTCATTTATTAAAGCAAGGAGTAAGGTTAAATGAAAAAAATGACAAAACTGCTCGGTTGTTTACTCGCCGTCATGGTGCTGGTCAGCCTGGTCGCGGCCGCCTGCGGACCAAAAGAGGGCCAACCAGGGAAAGACTGGCCGACGGCTATCTCCATCGTCACTCCCCCGGTCGGAACAGGAGCCTACGGGGTTCATGTAGGGCTTGCATCCTTGATCACCAAGTATGTTGGCGTTTCCGCCACTGTCGAGGGTACAGCCGGAAACCTGGCAGCCCTCACCGTATTGAAAAATAAAGAGGCTGAATTCGCTAATTCTTCTTCCGATGGTAGCTGGGAAGGTTACAGGGGCATCGGGGCTTTTGAAAAACTCGGGAAAGTTCCCTTGCGGGCAGTGGCCGGCTCTCATGCAGTGTATGTTCACGTTATTGCCAGGGCCGACTCGGGTATCAACTCCATCGATGACTTTAAGGGAAAACGGGTCATGTACCTCCTTCCCGGAGCTTCACTCCTTCAAATGAGCGCTGGAGCCATTGTGGACTCCCATAACCTGGCTGACCAATTCAACGTGCTTAAGACCTCGGGCTTAAAGGATTCGGTGGACGCTCTTAAAGAAGGCAGGACCGATGCCATCATCTATCCCTCCGGGGCAAAAGGGGCATTATTTATCGAACTTGCGACGACTACCCAGGTTAAATGGGTTCCCATTGGAGATGCTGCAATAAAGAAAATAAGCGACAAATACCCGTTTCTAACCAAGCAGGTCCTGCCGGCGGGAACCTATCCGGGTCAGACCCAGGACGTGCCGTGGATAGGGGTGAGCACCATGACCGTAACACGGGATGATATCCCGGAATCCCTGGTATACGCCGTCACCAAAACCCTCTGGGAACACCTTGACGAGTTCAAGAGTATGCATCCGGCGGCACAGGAATGGGCTATCGGCGACGTTCTTGAGGAACGCACCATACCCTGGCATCCCGGGGCCATCAAGTATTATAAAGAAAAGGGTCTCTGGAACAGCGAACTCGACAAGTTACAGAAAAACTTCTTAGCCGAGGGGAAATAAGCCCCTTAAACATTAGCAACAAGAGCTGAATTAGTTACGGATACCCATCTGATCCCGGATGCCCTTCGGGAGGTTGTGACATTTCTAATCTGGACGAAACGCCGGTAAAAGAGCGGCGGTTCAAGGGTTCCATGGCAACGCTATCGGGGTTTTTAGCCGTTGCCATGTCCCTTTACCAGTTGCTTTACATCAGCGCCCTTTTCGAACGTCTGGGCATATTCATCCCCCGGACGGTTTACCTCGCCAGCAGCCTCGGGTTTGTCCTCGTCCTTGTGTTCCTGATGTACCCGGTTTCCAAGCGGGTTAGACCCGGTAAAATTCCGTGGTACGATATTGGGTTTATCATCCTCAGCCTGGCCGGGACCGGGTACATAGTTTACGTTTGGACCACCGAGGCAGCTTTTCAGTACACCTATGCCACCCCGGAAGGCGTCATCCTCGGCTTGGTAACCACCTTCCTTGTTCTGGAAGCAACCCGCCGCACCGTAGGCTGGGCTATGCCCATAGTCGTGTTCATTTTCCTTCTTTATCCCGCCTTCTCCAATTTTCTTCCCGGCCTGCTTCACGGAAGAGGCTACAGCCTGGAAAGAATGATGGGGCATCTCTACGTGTCTGGAGAAGGGATTTTCGGGCTGCCCCTGGGTATCGCAGCCACTATAGTCGTGGCCTACATAATCTTTGCCCAGTTTTTCAACGAGTCCGGGGCCGGAAAATTTTTTATTAACCTTGCCAACTCTATGGTCGGACATTTCAGGGGAGGGCCGGCCAAGGTAGCTGTAGTAGCCAGCGCATTGTTCGGGACGCTTTCAGGCAGCCCCGTGGGTAACGTGGTCAGCACAGGTGTTATCACTATCCCCATGATGAAAAAACTGGGCTATCCTTCCCATTTTGCTGCGGCGGTAGAAGCGGTGGCTTCCAACGGGGGCCAGATTATGCCTCCGGTCATGGGGGCCGTTGTTTTTATCATGGTGGAGTTTTTAGGAATTTCTTATTGGCAGGTCTGTGTGTCAGCAGCCCTGCCGGCCATACTTTATTTTCTGGCTGTTTTTCTCATGGTGGACGCAGAGGCTGTGAAAACCGGTCTGAAAGGATTGCCGAAAAGCGAAATGCCTTCCTTAAAGGCTACATTGCGCTCCGGGTGGTGGTATTTCATTCCCCTGGTGGCTCTTATATATTTCCTGGCAATTATGCATATTGCCCCCGAGAGGGCAGCCCTCTATTCCCTGGCGATACTGCTGCTGATGGGAATTGGCATCAAAGATATGAGAATGGGGCCGAGGAGTATTATCCGGGCTTTGAAGGAGGCTGGCAAAGCCATGCTGACAGTCAGCACGACCTGTGCTGCTGCCGGTATTATCCTGGGCGCCGTCTCCCTGACGGGACTGGGCATAAGGCTTTCAAGCCTGCTCGTTTACCTATCCGGGGGCCATTTATTAGCCCTGCTGCTGCTGGCAGCCGGCGCCAGCTTTATCCTGGGAATGGGACTGACAGTTACCGCCTGCTATATCATGCTGGCAATTCTCGTCGCTCCGGCCCTGGTATTAATGGGTGTAACCCCTCTTGCCGCACATTTTTTTGTGCTGTACTGGGGTCTCGTTTCCTTCATCACGCCGCCGGTGGCCATAGCCGCCTTTGCCGCAGCCGCCATCGCAAAAAGCGACCCCCTGCGTACCGGTTGGACGGCTACCCGCCTTGGGGCGGTCACTTACATTCTTCCTTTCATGTGGGTCTACGGCCCGGCTCTCCTGATGCAGGGCAAACCCGCAGATGTCGTAGTGGCGGTTGTAACCAGCATCATCGGCTGTGTTGCCCTGGCAGGTGGACTGGGAGGTTATTTAATAGGGCGGGCAAACTGGGTGCAGAGAGTCCTCCTGATTGCCTCATCACTTGTCCTGCTGGCTCCCGGATGGAAATCAGACCTGGCTGGAATTGGAATCCTGGTTCCCACCTTGATATGGCTGTGGCAGGTTCAGAGCCGTTTTAAAAAAAATAGGGCAGTCCCGGTTTAACCCCTTTTTTTAGGGAAATCCCCGCATAAATCAATCCGTTTCAACCCTGTAGACCTTGCAAAGAGCCGTTCTCAGCGGCCAGGACCCGATAACCGGGTTGCAGATGTCCGGGTCGTCGTCCATCACCACGTTTATGTTGACATCGAAAGCCCCGTGGAGCACCGGGTCTTCACCTGGAAGTTCCGGCAGCCACCAGCCGTGTTCAGCGTGCACCACATCCGGTTTCACTC
>JAUYHV010000298.1 GCA_030689845.1 Dehalococcoidia bacterium | reverse complement strand
CGATAACTCTGCGTTGCAGACGAATGACATCTGGCGCTCACTATATAGCTCTGCTATTTTTTTTATTGTCCGTTTGTTTTTTACGACAACGAATTCCCAGGGTTGTGCGTTTGCCCCGGACATGGACCATCGTGCTACATCGATAATCTTCGTGATTAGTTCATCCGGGACGGGGTCTTTTTTAAAACGGCGGATGCTTCTTCTTTTGCGGACAAGGGTTAGAAATTCATCAAACTGCATTTTTTAACTCCTTTATTTAATTTTATAGGGACCCAACTATTTTTTTATTACATGGATGACCCAACCGGGGGTTATGGCTTTGTCTGGAAACTCCTGACTACAGGCGAGCCACGTAATGCTATTTCGGATTCAAAAAGTAAGCTGCATTTCGGACAGCAATACCGGCGGAACACAAATTTATCCCCGCCTACTTTGTACGGGTTCAAATTCGGTCCGGCTTGTTGTAAGGGGCTTTCATCCATACATGTATATTCCTTGTAATTGTCAGAAGCGGGGCTAACTACGTATCCGCAGCGGCAGAGGATGAAATGTTCACTGCCAATTTGAACAACCGTCAGATAATCGTTGACTCTTTGCACAAAAACCGGGTTAATGTTCCGGGTATCGATGGAAATGTCTTTATTCCTTTTCCATTTTCTCCGTTCAGCCCTGAGATGTTCCCGGTGTTCTGATGTTTCAGGGGGCCGGAAACTTTTGTTATCCGGGGCCATGATCACCCCAAATGTTTCCTTTGCCTGTTCGGGAGATACCAGGTTATTAATAACATCCGAAACAACCGAAGAAGGCTCTCTTTCCAGAGGGTCGCCAAAGCCGGCGCCTCCGCTGCCAATGGCTGAATATATATCATCTCTTTTCAAATTAGTCATCGTTATTGGAGCGGGAATCTCCAATCTACCATTGATATCCCCCATTTCACCGGGGAGAGTTCCCCTGGCCAGTTGGGAGCATATATCCGAATCCCGTTTCAACATAACCTGGTTTGTACTCCCGGGGTATCCCCCCTGGATTCCTCCAGGCTGGGACTGTTCTACTCCCAATACGTGGATAATCTTAAATGGTATCTCAGGTACGTCGTGGGCAATATACATCGTTTCAATGGCAACACCACCGCGGAACTGTCCTGGTCCTCCCGTATCCTTCGCCTGGCGGCGAAACAGGTACATGATGGGATAATAAAATTCGTTTATTTCAGCGTTTGCGATAGCACATGAAATCGACCCCAGGAAACCACCCGTGTCGATGCCGTCCTTGAAATTCCTGGCGCCGCCGCCGCCGGCCATAAAATCTGACAGGAAGGTCCCGAAGTTTTGTCCTCTCTGGTCTGTGCCGAAAAGGTCCTCCGTAATGGAAAACGACTTCCACGGGGCCATTAGCTGAGACCGGTATTTTTCGCTGGCATTTAACATGTTTGCCAGGCACATGGCACTCAGGTCGATTACTTCCCAGTTGGCAGCGGTCGTTGCTTTGGAAGTGCCTGCAGGCCACCTGGCATCGAAAACCGTACCGTTTTCCGATATTATTTCTATGTTTTTCATTACCCCTGCAGGGCACCAGGGGGCGTCATAACACAGGTAGGCCAGGACGGCGCATAAAACCCCCGCCTGCAAACCTACCCTGGTACAGTTAATCACTCCCGGTGCCTGGGTAGCGGTACCTCTAAAATCAAAAATTAATTTTTCTCCATCTTTAGTCAAGGCCAGGTGGCACGGATATATGGCATCAGAGTAATCCAGATAACCGATGTTTCTCCACGTGCCATCAGGAATATCCTTTAATTTACTGCGGAAGGTTTTATCGCTAAAGTCAATGGTCTGTTTCATGACGTTGATAACGGTATCGACACCATAACTTTCAGCCAGCTGGCAAATACGTTTTTTTGATACGTTGTTCGAGGCAACCATGGCGCGGAGGTCCAGACCAACTATCTCGGGGGTCCGGGAACGCCTCAGGTATTCCCGTTCGATGTCTTTGCGTATTCGTCCCGCCTCAAATATTTTTAAAGGGGGGACCGGGGGGGCTTCTTCGTATATCGACGTAGCTCCAATACTTACCTGTCCTTTACCTGGTCCTCCAACGTCCAGCTGGTGGATGGCGACTCCTGTCCAGGCGATGAGTCGGCCCTGGTAGTGAACCGGGGCGATTAAGGCAACGTCGTTCTGGTGCTGAGCTCCAACATATGGATCGTTACAAAGAAACATGTCATCCTCACCTATGCCGGGATTTTCCACGTATTCCCTTAAAACATCTTTAACAATGTACTCTAAGGAAATGGCATGGATGGAAATGTATATGCCCGTAGCAAAGACGTCTCCTTCGGCAGTGAGAAGACCTGTGTTGTAATCAAAAACGTCCGTTGCGACGGGTGAGCCGGACACAAAACGTACTGTGGCCGCCGCCTCGTCGTTGATAGCCACCATTGCGTTATTTATTATTTCAAAGGTTATCGGGGATATATCCATATTTGTTAAGGCTTATCTCTTAAGTTATTAATAATACTTAGCTTTTCAATCCCATCGCAATATAACGTTCAGATATTCATCAATGTGAGCCCGTTGAGCCGGGTGGACAACGATAGTCGTATCCCGGGATTCCACGATGGCCGGACCCGAAAGAGTATTACCCGGAAGTAAACGGTCCCTTTCGTAAATATCTGTCCTGGTTTCGCCCCTTGTTTCAGAAAAATATACCTCTCTTGTCCCAACCAATGCCCGGGAGGCATCTTTGCTTCCCATGGGTAGCTTCTTGAAAGTCGGCTTTAGGGTATGTCCCTGTCCGACAACACGCCACGTTAAAGCCTGGATACCGGCACCCTTGTAGGTCGTACCTTTACCGTATTTTTGCTCATACGCTTCTTCAAAATTAACTGCCATGGATTCGGCGGTTTGGTCGGAAATTTTCCCTGGAGGCACCACGGTTCGTACTTCATGGACCTGTCCCTTGTATTTCATATCCACACTGCGGGTTAAAACTATATTATCCCGGGCGATACCCACTTCCTTCAGTTCCCCCAAAACTTCGTTTTCCAGCCTCTCGAAAATATCATTGAGTTTTTGAACGGAAAATGGATACGCCAGCGGGTCGGATATCTCCCGAATATTTATCACGTCGGAAGTGGCGATACCGAGGGCAGAAAAAACAGAAGCCTGGGGTGGTATAACCACATGTTTGACACCCACAGCGGGGGCAAAAGAACACACATGGCTGGGCCCTGCGCCACCAAAGGAGAAGAGGACGAATTTCTGGGGGTCATGTCCACCGCCTACCGTAATCTTTCTTACCAGGCTTGCCATATTGGAATCAACGATATCGACAATTCCCATCGCAGCTTCGATGGGGGACATTTTTAAAGGCGCGGCTATTTTTTGCTGTATTGCTTTTAGGGCCAGGTCGTAATTTATTTTTACTTCGCCACCTAAAAAATTGTCCCGGTTATATCTGCCCAACACAAGGTCTGCATCCGTTACCGTCGGTTCTGTCCCTCCTTTTTCATAGCATACCGGTCCAGGATCGGCTCCCGCACTTTGGGGACCGACTTTAAGCCGTTTCGTAACCGGTTCCAGCCAGGCTATACTGCCACCCCCCGCACCTATGGAAGTAATATCCAGTAGGGGAAGACACAGGCTGTATTTACCGAAGACCGGGCGGGTGGCAAATTCAACCTGACCGTTTATGATTAGACCCACGTCGAAGCTGGTTCCGCCAACATCGGCTGTGATGATATCATCATAACCGGAAAGGCCGCCAATGGTTCTGGCCGCAACGATACCCCCGGCAGGCCCGGAGGAAAGGGTAAGAACCGGTTTTTCGCATGCTTGAGCCACAGTGGCGTATCCGCCGGCTCCCTGCATCATCATTGGTTCTCCCCGAAGACCGGAACTCTGTAATTTCTTGCTTAATGCGGTGAATCCCCGGGAATTAACCGGTCCCAGGAAAGCGTTGACGGCAGTCGTGGCTGTCCTTTCGTATTCCCCGATTACTGGGGCTAGGTCACTGGATAAAGAGATGAAAATATCGGGATACATGGAACGAATCAATTGGCGAATTTTTAACTCGTTCTCAGGATTTATAAAGGACCACAAGGTGGAAACAGCAATGGATTCTACCCCGGCCTGAACCAGCTCGGTTACGGCTACCCTCGTTTCTTCGATGTTCAAGGGAACTATTACTTCACCTTTGTAATCTATCCGCTCGGTAACACCTTTAACAAGCACCCTGGGGATAATGGGTTCTGCCTTGTCCAGAAGGGTCATGTTTATAACTTCCTGTTCTTTAAGCCCGGCTATTTTTTGAAAGATGCGGCCGATGAACAGTGTATCTTCAAAACCCCTGGTGGTGATAAGCCCGGTCCTGGCTCCGGTCCTGGTAAGAAGCATATTTGTTGAAACGGTGCTGCTAAAAGCAAACAGGCTTAGTTTGTCCAGCAGGGATTCCGGTGAAATTTTGAGCATCGCGGCCATGTTGCCGATGGCATTGAGAGTACCTTCGGAAAAATCTGAGGGAGTGGAGTGGGCTTTGGTTGTATAGATGCGGCCTTCGCTACTAACATAGACGAGGTCAGTAAAAGTGCCTCCGCAATCGATAGCTATAATACCAGCCATGTATTATTATTGTTTAACCTGTAAGTCCGCTGGAACCAGGTATGAGTTATCCAGCGGACTTACGGTGTGTTGTTCTCCCCACTCTAAATTTATACGTATTTTTTTGGAAGACCGGTACAATTAATAAATTTACTGTGCCGCCTCAATAATAGCCTTAGTTGCGGCCATAATCCTGCCCTTGCCCTTGATGGTCCTTTCTTCATCCCAGAATATCTTTTGCCCGGGTTTTGGGATAAATATGGGATCTATTCCTTCAGTAGAGGCATCAATACGGCGGCTGGGATTTAAATAGGTAGTGGCAAAGATAGATTGGCCTTCTTTAGAGAGCATCCAGTTCATGAAAACCTTGGCCGCGTTGGGATTGGCAAACTTGGTTGGAATTGCAAGCCCGCCGGAGGACGCGGTACCGTTGGGGGGTTCTTTTATATTTGGAATGCTTAAGGGAGACCCCATGCTGATAAATTGAGCAAGGCTTTCAGTATGGGGGCCGACCCCTATGGGGTATTTGCCGCGGGCTACCCACTCAACCCCGGTACGGTTATCCCTCTCTACGACAGCGCCATTTTTTAACAGCGCTTTCAGGAAGTCCATGGCTTCCTGCTCGTTCCACAGCCAGTCCGCCATCATTGCTATAATAGCGTTACCTGACCCGGGAACAGTGGGGTCATTCAAAGTGATTTTATCTTTATATTCCGGTTTCAAGATGTCCTTTACGGAGGTTATTTCCCCGTCTTTGATCATGGTATTGTTAACAACCAGGGTTGGTAATACCATGCCGATAATGCCAATAGTAGTCCGACCTTCGTCAAGATATGGGAACTTATTATCACGCCATACTTTTGGGTCTTTAACCTCGGGCAATATCAAGATTGGTTCTACATCCCCGAGCAATCCCGCCGGTTTCATTGTGGAAATAAGTGTCGTGGCTCCGGCGCCAAAAACGTCTGCCAGGTAAAGCCCTGCCCTTTGTTCTGCCTGGATTTTGGCTATAAAATCTGAACCCCTGCTAAAAGGTGTGAACTCAACGTCTATTCCGTATTTATTCTTGAATCCTGTGGTCAGGGCGCCTCGAGCTGCTGAACTCCATAAGGTATAAACGACGACTTTACCCTCTTTTTTTGCCTCGGCAACTGTTGTTTCCCACTGGGTTTCCCAGGCTGGTTTCTGTGTTATTTGTGGAGCGGTGGGGGCGGTAACCGGAGGTGGCGGTGCTACAGTGCTTTTTGAGCAGCCGGTGAGGACCAACCCGATTAAAATCAAGCTTGTTATCAATCTTTTCATCTGGACCATCAATTTCCTTTCTTATCATTTATGGGCAATTGAAACGGGATTTTAACATGAGGTAAAGAAGCGTGAGTGAAACGGTTTTATTCTTTTCTGTTGACTAACTTTACTATTTTTTCCTCTCCTTAATCATTTAATATTTCAGATTCTATTGGGATAGTCATGAATATTCAGATTCATTATACTGAATTCTGTTTAAACCTGACCCAGTACTATGCTTTTTGCCGTTGTTGAATAAACTTTTCACCAGTTTTTTCCCACTCGCCTTTTACTGCCAGGTTGGCTTCTTCGATATTTTCCTCGGTCCAGTGTCCGAGGGTGTACCCATGCCACGGCACTTTTGGGCTAAGCGCAGGGAGTCCCTCTGCCTCCCATATCTGCCTGGCTTTGTCCATGTATTCTTTCCTGGGCAGAGATACGGGAGGATAAGGCCATTTCATCGTTGCGTCAATTAAAAGAGCTGAAGTCGGTACAGTTTCCCTATTCCCGTGTAATACCTCCGGTGAGGCAGCCGAGGGATCGAGGGGAGCACTCTTGCCGGGGACTATCCTGATATCCCTGTGGGGCTGCATCCGGTAGCATAGCGCCCAGGTAACGGAATCCATGTCCCTGGGATCGATATCTTCATCTACCACGACGACTATTTTACCCCAGTTAGGATTAAGAGCGGAAATCCCGAACAGAGCCTGCCATGACTCGGCGGGATAGGACTTTTTCATTTTGATAACGCAAAACTGGTTACTGCCGCTTTCTTCGTGGAGAGCCACGTCGAGAACTCCCGGGATGTTGCAGTCGTACTTGAGAAATTTATAGAATACGGCGCAATAAGCTATGTTTCTGATTTTGGTGTCCTCGCTCGGGGGGAACTGGTCCATCCAGGCTGTATCTATGGGGTTTTTGCGGTGTGTGATACAGGTGATATTGAAATATGGGTCAACGTTGCGGGAGCCAAGGTAACCAGGATGCTCTCCAAAAGGACCCTCGAATTCCATGAGATCCGTGGGTAGTGTGCCTTCGATTATTACTTCCGCATTTGCGGGAACCTCAAGGTCGACAGTCTTACATTTTACGAGTTCAACAGGTTCTCCTGAAATACCTCCTGCTATCGAATACTCATCGGTGCCGAAGGGTATTTTTGTGCACCCTACATAACCGATATTGGGAGGAGACCCAAGAATTATGGCAGCCTGTAAAGGTATACCCTTGCTTTTGCATTTTTCCCAGTGAATGCGAAGGTGCTGTGGGGCATAACAATTGATTCCTGTCCTGGTGGAACTTCGAAGCATTCCCCTGTAAACGCCAACATTGCGCTCACCGGTTTCCGGGTCTTTTGTTACCCAGGAGCCTGCTGTAATGTACGGGGCGTTATCGAACCCGGGAGTGGACAGGGGAATCGGAAACTCCATTAAACCGCCATGTTCAAGGAGGCTGTCTCCTTGATGAACTATCTCCTGGACCGGGGCCTGATTGACCATAACCGGAGCAATGGGATGAAGCTGGGCCTGTGTCCATTTATCCAGTATATCCTTGGGCTCACACATCATCCCAATAGCGTAGACTTCAGTTGATGGAGCGTAACAACAGACAAGCAAGGGGACATTGAATTTATTGCCTTTTGCATCGACAATGTTATCAAAGAGAAAAGCCCCGCGATCCTTTTCCTGGAGTCCCCTGAATTGCCACCTAACCAGAGGCATCAGTTCGGTATCTTTGTTTATTTCTCTCTTTATGTGGAAAAGCTTACCCCGGGCTTTCAAAACGTCAACATATTCTCTTAGATCTTTGTAGTATGCCACTTTGCCGCTCCTAACGAAAATATTTTATTATTCGGTGTGTCCCGCAACGGGAACAATTTAACAAGAGATGAAAAAAGGTTCGCCAAACGTCCGTAGTGCTTTATACTTTCTTCAACCAGAAATGGTAATGAAAAAGTGAGACATATTCTACGCAGGCAATCCATTCCTGTCTTTCATCTGAATACTGAGTGAGTATACCAGCAGCGGAAAATTCTGTCAAAAATGAAAATTACCTTCAAGAAATATGTTTACATTGGATTTGTCCACAACGCCCAAGTATAATTAACGATGATATTTTTAAAGAATGACAACCATGAGAAGTTCTCCAAAAAAACACCATAAGGCGATTTAATGAACCCGGAATTTACTCAAAAGGTTCAAATGGCGGTTGGGAACATCCGTAAAGTGGTGGTGGCTAAAGAAGAAGTCATCAGGATGAGTTTACTGGGAATCCTTTGCCATGGTCATGTTCTGCTGGATGATTACCCGGGTGTTGGGAAGACACTTCTTGCCAAAGCCCTGGCCCAAACCATCAAGAGCGATTTTAAAAGAATACAATTTACACCGGATTTACTGCCCACGGATATTACCGGTTCATCAATATATAATCCGGCGAGCGGGGAGTTCGCATTTGTTCCCGGACCAATATTCGCCAATATCGTCCTCGCTGATGAGATAAATCGTGCCAGTCCCCGCACCCAATCGGCACTTCTTGAATCTATGGGTGAGGGATTTGTAACGTTTGATGGTAAGACATACCCCTTACCGAGGCCTTTTTTTGTCATCGCAACAAGAAATCTTGCCGAACCTCAT
The DNA here is from genome assembly GCA_030689845.1 of Dehalococcoidia bacterium. GTDB lineage: Bacteria > Chloroflexota > Dehalococcoidia > JACQUA01 > JACQUA01 > JAUYHV01. The sequence continues at coordinate 3,869 of JAUYHV010000298.1, read as the reverse complement.
GGAACTTTTCCCTTGCCGCAAAGCCAACTGGATAGATTTCTTTTATCAATAGGAATAGGCTACCCCGGACGCGATGAGGAAGTTGAAATTTTGAACCGGGGAGAGCACGGGCAAACAGAATTAACTCCTGTTTTAAGTACCGATGATATTAAGGATATGCAGGAACAAATAAATTTTGTAAAAGTTTCTCGTCCGGTCAAGGAATATATAGCCAATATCGCGGCGGAATCCAGGGCAAACGCTGAAATAATTATCGGGGTAAGCCCGAGGGGAACAGTTTTCTTGCAACGGGCAGCCCAGGCAAGAGCAGCCATGGAGGGGAGAGACTTTGTTACACCGGACGACGTCAAGGCCGTAGCTTTTCTCGTACTCAAACACCGTATCGTTACCCGTTCATCACAAGCCGGTTCGCCGGTAAATGTTATAGAAAATATTCTTCACCTGGTTCCGGTGCCGCTATAAAAAGGAAAGCGAAACCATAGATGACCCGATTTGGTCTTGGGTTCATAATCGCGGGAGTACTTGTTTATTTACTCTCGTCTCAAACACAAATAGGCTGGCTGTACTTACTTGATGCAATAATCTGGAGCCTGCTTTTACTTTCCGCCATCCTGCCATGGTACAGCCTCAGGTCTTTGAGCATCGAACGCCGCGTAATGGCAATTAATTCAACAGTCCGTGGAAGAGAATTTTTAGGACCGGTCGAGGATGATAATATCGAGGTCCAGTTCAGTGTGAAAAATGCGGGTCGGCTGGGAAAATATTTCATCAAAATACGGGATGAGTGTCCTTTTGACACAAAAGAAAACCGCTACAGGGATTTTTTTGTTATCAAACTGAAATCCGGATCAACCGTTTATTTTAATTACAGCGCAAATTGTTATCTCAGGGGAGTTTATTCATCATCGAATGTAACGCTCGTTTCCTGGGGGTTTCTTGGACTCTGGCAACGAAAAAAGGAATTTCATTTACCCTGGAATATTACCGTTTATCCAGGATATTTCAACCTGGAAGAAGTTTCTATAACCAACATTGCCTGGGGGGAGTTTGGACAAGCGGCCAGGGCTACCGCGGCGGGGGAAATCTATGGTTCCAGGGAATACAGGTATGGGGACCCCTTAAAGTACATTCACTGGCGCAATACCGCGAGGCTGGGGCGTTTCATGATACGGGAATTTGAGCGGGCCGGAAAAGCTTCGTTGACGGTATTATTTGAGGCTGGGAGGAGTTTCGGTTCCGGTAGGGAAACAACATTAGAGTACGGGATAAGGATAGCTGCGAGCCTGGCAAGGCTTCAAATAGGTTCAGGAGGAACAGTGGGTATCATTGCAGGAGAATGTCCCGTTTTATTTACCGGATGGAATGAAGCCATGGACTATCTGGCGGCAATTCAGATGGAAGGGAAAACCGGCTTGGGTGACGTTATTTCCGAATATGAATTCGATGGATTCCTTGTAGTTGTCATAGCCGCTGCCGATTCTGAACTCATATCTTCATTAATCTCTTTAAACCGCCAGGGAAAATTAGCAGCCGTTGTTGTGCTGGAAGGTTTTGTGGAGAATGAAGCGCTGGGCGAGAATATCACCCGATTAACTAATAGTGGTATTCCTTTAATAAAGTGCTCAAAAGGGGGTTTGGAGGATGCAGTCAACCAACTTGGTTATATGCTTTTAATCAATGAGAAGCTTCCGGTGGCAATTAATTAGGACGTGAGCGATAAAAAATACTCGGCATTTTCAAGGCTATTTGCCTTTTTGGCGGTCAGTTTTTGCGCAGCGGCAGTTGCCTGGATAAGTAACGACCTGGTTTTGTTCATTACCGGTGTGCTGGGGTTGGCATGCGGTCACCTTTTTAGCTGGCGAAGGCGGGACCGGCTTTCGAGGTTGTTCACCGCTCTCATGGTTTTGTTGATGGTTATCCTTACTATTTTTCTCGGTAGGGACATGCTTGTTCAAGGATTCGGAGACAGGCTGCTTCTTTCACGGTACCTGGTTTACGGGTCGGTCCTGGGTAGTTTTGACCTGGGAAAAAGGAGAAATGTGCTTGCGAGCCTGGTTTTGGGGGGGCTTCTCCTGGTGCTTATCAGTGAATTTGCTTTGAACCTCTGGTTTTTTGTTTTCCTGTTGGCATTTGTGTTTTTTTCGCTATTATCTGTAATCATGGACCGGTTAAGCGGGGAAGCGACACAAATCGTAATATCAGAAAAAATACCAGGGTTTACGGCTGTCAGATTAATATCAGGGTTTATTTCGTTCGCCTTGCTGGTTTCCCTGGTGTTTTTTTTCTTAATGCCGAGGTTTACTGCCCGCCAGGTAGCACAGGCGAGCTGGCTACCCAGCCGGATAGACCTTGGTGTGAGGGGGTTATTTAACCTTCCTGGAAGACCAGGCGCTTCCATTTCCGCGGGGATCCTTCCGTCTCTGGATGATGCTCCCCTTGCAGGTGATGGGCAGCGCGTTACTCTTGGTTACACGGGGCCATTTTCAGATAAAGCGGTGATGTATGTTAGGAGCCGTATCTCCAGCTACTGGCGGGGATTGACCATGGATACTTATGACGGCAGGGGCTGGCTTTCCCGGGGCACAGGCGCAATTTTGATAGATGAAAACAGGCAGGAATTTGTCCTGCCGGACTCGGTGGCAGAAACCCCAGGGCAGGGCACTTACTGGCAAACATACTATTTGCTTTCGGACCAGCCTAATGCAGTTTTTACGGGATATTCTCCCGGGAAATTATATTTACCGCAGTTAAATGAGGTTTTTCTCGAGAAAGGCTCATTATACAGGGCATTGTCACCTGTCCCTAACCTGAAGCCGGCATCTCTTAGACGTGATGTTGTTGTGTCAGAGGATATTGATAACCTGGTCCTTCCGGCAATTAGCCAGCGGACGGCGGCTTTAGCTGAGTCCATCGTAGCTGGTGCTACCAATGATTACGACAGAGCAGTCAGGCTGGAACGCTTTTTGATGGCTAATTATCCTTACGACTTGAGTGTTGGGGGGTTGCCTGAGGGAAGGGATGCCGCAGATTATTTTCTTTTTGAACTGCAAAGAGGATACTGTTCTCACTTCGCAACAGCTATGGCGGTAATGGCCCGGCATGTGGGTCTCCCCGCACGGGTAGCAGCCGGGTATTTACCTGGTTATATCGATCCGATGACAGGGGCCCATGTTGTCAGGGCAGGGGACGCACATGCATGGGTGGAGATAAATTTCAGGAGGCACGGGTGGGTAGCATTTGACCCAACTCCAAGAGCCGATGTCAACCTGGGTTTTGCATCGAAGCGTAGCCCGGTTTATTTCGGCCTGGACGAATTTACAAAACTAAATGTTACGGGCCTGTTTAACCCTTTTGCCAGGGGTTTTTCTTTCAAGTCCTTTAACCTGCCTTTATGGGCATGGGCTATTTTTCTTGGTATTCTTAGTTTGGCCATCATCATGTGGTTCAACAAAAGGTCGATGAAGCTGGAAGTAAAAAGGGGAGGTGAAAAATATAGCCATTTGGATGGGGAAAACAGAAAATCCATGGTAAGGACGTACAGGGTGATGGAAAAAATCCTCGGAAAAAAAGGTTTGCCTGTTCGACAGGCACATCAATCTCCGGCTGAATACGTGAAAATGATTACCACCCGGATTCTGAATGGCGAAAAGTTAATTGAGTGGGTAACCGTTCAGACCACTCAGGCCGCCTATAATCCCGATCCTTTTGACTCGTCTAAAGTTGACGAAGCCAAAAATAAACTGTCTTTGTTAAACAAGGCATTAAAAGTAAGGATAGGAAGTCCAGGGTGTGAGGTGGACCCCATCAGTAGTACAGGAGAGGGGCAATATTGAGATTGGGTTTTGATATCCTCAAGGGGCCTGTCGTTA
>JAUYHV010000296.1 GCA_030689845.1 Dehalococcoidia bacterium | reverse complement strand
GGCTTTCATCCCCAACTCGACTATCGCTTTCAGTGTCTTCAGGCCAATAGATTCCACTAAGTCTTCATCCGTCAGGGGTTGCGGATAAGGAGGAGAGGAAAAAGCCTTAAAATCCGGGAAACTCGCCACATATTCGTTGCTGTCGGATTTCAAATCCAGGGATATGTGTATCGGCAACGTGTCTAACTCTTTTGTTTCTACCAACGCATTAACCACGAAGGCCAATTCCCCGAGCAGGTCGCCGTCGGGTACCGGGTTCGGGACTATCCCAATCGCTTTCGCTAAACCCGTAACCTCTGGCGCCTGCTCGGGCTTTATGCACTCTTTGACGGTCTCTTTCGAGGTCGTTGTTTTCAAAGGCTTCTTTCCCGCCTGGGGAGACGCCCCTTTCAGTAGCTCCTCGAAGTTCTGAATTTCTTTTGCAATATCGTCAGCCATCAGCTCTATCCTTTCTCTATACGTTTACCGGAATCAGTCTGCAACATGCCCCTTTACCCCTTTTCATATAGCAGACGTATTGGCATTCGACATAATCCAGGCCATGTGGTAGCGCATGGTGGCATGATTTACAGGGTTCCTCCCTGGTAACACGCCTACATATAAATTGTGGGAGTGGGATACTGTCCTTTATTACTTCGCCCTTTACTCTCGGTTCAGCCATTTTTTTATCCTCTCTATAATCCGTTGCCATAATGGTTTCCTCCTCATCGCATACAGCTCGGCCTTGGTCAGGGACAAGGGCTTTTCGCCCGGGTCGAGACGCCGCCGTGCTTTCCGCTCCTGCCGGGCCAGTTTCCAAAGACGCTTAGCTTTTCCCATCACTCTGCCTTTCCTGCCTTAAACTCTTTGCACCGGGGGCAGTCCGGGTCGAATGTCAGGAGTACCGCAGGCTTATCATTGACCATTCCGGGGCTACTCCAGTGGGTAAATTCGTTTACCATCGCGGGGTGTTTTTCCGCTTCCACGTCGGGGTCCGCGCCATGGGGAAGTATCCCTGCCGAAGCATACCGTTTTACTTCCATCGTTTTAGCCTCCCTTATACCTTTCTAAATAATCACACACAGCCGTTTTCTGCAGGGCTGTTTCCACTGCGTGTTTACAGTAGCGCTCGCGGGCTACCAGAATAGCGCGGTCTCCGGTCAGGTGTTCTTTCCGGCCTATGAGGCACGCCAGTAAACTACCTGTCCGGCCATGCCCTGCGTTACAGCCTATGTCTATGATTTTACCCTGTCGCATTTTAGTCAGGGCTATTTCCACAAGTTCGCTGAGTAGTTCCGGGGTCAGGGTTCCCATGTCCGGCCAGGCTACCACCAGAGCGGGGTACTTCCGCACCGCCGACACGCGCTTTATATGGGCTCCCGATGTCCAGAACGGGCTGATTTTATCCCTCCAGAGAGTGTCCATATATATGCCGTAGTCCGGCAGGGGTTCCATAGGGTCTCGGACAGCCTGCTTCCACCTGTGCTCGGGGGATTCGGCTTTCCCGTTTACGGATGAGCAGGTTACCACGGTTTTCCCAACCGGGACTGCCTGCCGCCAGTGTTTGCAACCGGGGAAGTAACTGTAATAGCTCTTTTTTTTGGGCTTAGTACCGTAAAGGTAATCGTATCCCCCTAACGGGTCTGAGTCCTGGAATTCGCCAGGGCGGTCGAAAAAGCTGAATTTCTTATCT
>JAUYHV010000037.1 GCA_030689845.1 Dehalococcoidia bacterium | reverse complement strand
TATTTTTTGGTGAATCCTTCAACTAAATCATGCTTATGAGCATAAACCCTCTAAGCAAGGTCCCCCGTGAAACCAACATATAGTGTTCCATTGCGTTTACTAACCATAATGTACACAGAATAATCATTCATAATTATTACTGGATTCCGACTTTCGTCGGAATGGGTAAAAGAAGACGCATCAGGTGAACCCTTCATCGTATATGTCTTCGTCTATGTCCCTTCATTTTTTCTTACCCGCTCAGTTTGAGAAGGAACCCTTGTTTTGTTCTGCCGGGTCAGGTCCTTTGCTTTCCTGCTGCCTCATCCAGCGTTTAATCTCGTCCAGTCCGGGAGGGGAGACGTAAAACAGTTCTATATCCCCGGAAAACTGGATGTTATGCCCCTCTCGCATAAATAATATACCTGTCTGTTTCTCTTTCAATGTTTCATCTATCTTCACGGCGATATGGTTGTTGCGTTTATTGAAAGACTCTGTATAAAATTCGAACACCCTGTCCATGACGCTTTTATTTTGCAGGCCGATGGTAAGGCATTTCATCCAGTCCATAAATTCCGTTAGTATTTCCGGGTCCTCAAGGGCACACAGTTCGGCCCCTCCGTCCACGATGGATTTTGCAAGTTTATAACTCGAGGGGTTAAGTTGCTCGATGGACTCAACGCCCTCTTCACCCCCGGCAGCTACCAGTTCGTGAAAGACAGCGTTAACTTTACCCATTTTTTCCTCCAGGTTAACCAGTTGGGCCTGTACCTGTTCCCAGTACCTGTCGATAAGTTCTTTAAAATCGTCGGGAAGTTCTTTCGGAGTAAAAAGGAGGGGGACAAAATATAATTTCCTCTTTTCCCTGTAATTTTCAACCAACGGCTTTTCTATTTTACTTAGTTCTTCACCCATTTCCTGCGCTCTCTATCGGTTATTTCTTTGAGCCCCCCGGCAGCGGCTGGATTCTTCCCTCTTTTTCCGGATACAAAAGATAAATTACCGCTTTTTTGATATTATATACCAGTAAGGTTATATATAAAATAGTGGAAAATAATGGGTGGCTTTCAACTCTTCGGGAAAGGGGAACGTAAAAAAGGTGAGTTCCTTTAATTTTAAAGACCTGGAATCGTGGTTTAACGAAAAGGAGACCGGAAAGGTAAAGCAGGTTGAACTCCGGGGATGTTCCGTCAGCGTTATTCTGGCTGTCATTGGCGTCCTGGTTCTTTTTGCCCTGGTAAATGTGGCCAGGAGTTCTTATACGGAATGGTTGTGGTTCACCAGCCTGGAATACGGGAGTATTTTTACCACGGTACTTAAGACAAGGGTACTGCTGTTCTTCATTGCCGCTTTTATATTCAGCCTGGTTTTTGCAGGAAATGTTGTTTTGGCGGCGCGTCTCCTTCCGAGGAAGGAGCTTTCCTCCTGGCTGGGGGCCATCCTTAGTAAAGTTGAAAAAATTGAAAGGTTGGCTTTTATAGCGGTAACAGCCCTGTTTGCCTTTATGTTCGGTATGGTGGCCCAGGCTAAATGGGATGTTGTCTTAACATATTTTCACGGGCAGCCTTTCGGAATCAACGACCCTGTCTTCAATAAGGATGTCGGTTTTTACGTTTTCACCATGCCTTTTTACCGCTTTGTGCAGAACTGGTTTCTTTGGGCGATGATACTCTCTTTGATGGGAACAGCCGGGATATATTTTCTC
>JAUYHV010000288.1 GCA_030689845.1 Dehalococcoidia bacterium | reverse complement strand
GGATACATGGTTTACAATCACTCGGCATATCAATGGGCGTTTGACATAAAAGAGGATTCTGTTTATTGGTGTACAGCCGATGTTGGTTGGGTTACAGGACATAGTTCAATCGTTTACGCTCCTCTGGCCCATGGGGCTGCCCTGGTCATGTACGAAGGAGCCCCTGATTACCCTGACCTGGACAGATGGTGGGATATTCTGGCTAAATATGGTGTAACTATCTTCTATACGTCTCCAACAGCTATAAGAATGTTTATGAGGAACGGTGAGACTTCGTTGAAAAAACATGATTTCAGCAGCCTTAAACTGCTTGGGAGTGTCGGCGAGGTTATCAACCCGGAAGCATGGCTCTGGTATTACAAAAACATCGGCGGTGAACGCTGCCCTATTATAGATACGTGGTGGCAAACAGAGACAGGGGGGATAATGATTGCGCCAGCACCCGGACTGGACCTGCCGCCTTTAAAGCCAGGTTCAGCCACCTTTCCTCTCCCCGGAGTGGCTGCCGACGTTGTTAATGACCAAGGTGAACCTGTGGTACCCGAGGAAAGGGGATATCTTGTAATAAAAAAACCCTGGCCGGGTATGCTCCAGGATGTCTGGGGTGACACCCATAGATATGAAGAGACCTACTGGTCGAAATTCAAGGGTATGTTTTACACCGGGGATTATGCTATTAAAGACAGGGAGGGGTATTTCTGGATATTGGGCAGGAGCGACGAGGTAATAAAAGTGTCGGGTCACCGTCTTGGGACGGCAGAGATAGAAGACACGGTTATCTCCCATCCCGCCGTTGCCGAATCCGCTGTGGTCAGCAAACCGGATCCCGTTAAAGGTGAAGCCATTATTATCTTCATAATATTAAAGAGTATGTACACACCTTCGGAAACCCTGAGACGGGATATTATAGAGCATGTAAAAATCAAGCTGGGCCCCGTGGCCACCCCTGATGAGGTTTATTTCGTCAGTGAATTACCAAAAACGCGCAGCGGGAAAATAATGAGGAGGGTCCTCAAGGCAATTTCCACGGGTACCGCTACAGGTGATTTAAGCACCCTGGAGGATGGCGCTTCGGTGGATGAGGTGAAAAGAGCATACCAAAAATTAAAAAAGGAGCTCTAATACTTTTTTAGCATTAGAGCTCCTTAGAATAAAAACCGGTGGGCTCTTGTGATAATTACCGCAATTTACCTGCCGGTAATTATGTTTTGCAGCCAGGGAAACGGAGGTATCTTTGGGTCCGGCCAGGGCAGGTGCATAACGAACTCGAATAGGCCGTAGAGCAAGGCAAAACAAACGATGGCTATAACCAGTGAGGTGAACCAGCGTCCTTTGTGCACTACCGGATAAGCGAAGGCAAAAATCGGTATGGCTACAAAAAAACCAAATAGCCAGATGCCAAGGGTGAGTCCCAACAACCATGCCCAAATAATTAAAGAGCGCTTTTTTGCTTCCTTGTTTTTTTCACTTTCATCCACAACGATGTCCATGCCGGATTGGCCTTGGCTTTCGTTAGGGTCACGGCGCAGTTCCAGGAAAGCCTGTATTGCTAATAAAACTGCCCCGGCGCCCCCGAGAACAAGGACAAGAATAGATGCTCTTAACGGCCAGGTGGAGGCCTCTATAACAGCCAGGATAAAAGCAACGAAGAGGACGAGGGTAAAAATCATGTGTTTTTTGAATTTCATTCTTCGGTCCTCCTTAATAAGGCTTCCTGCTTTGCGTCTATCCTCTTCTGCCACGCCGGAACAAGTATCACGGTAACGATGATAAGCGCAAAAAGTAACAATACCCCGGGACGCACCAGCCAATCAAACCCGTAACGGGCAGAAGAAAGCCAGAGATATTTTTCCATTATGGGCCCCAGGACTATCCCAAGGAGGATGGGAGGTCTGGGCCAGCCAAGCTGCCTCATGAAGTAGCCTATGACAGAAAATATTAGCAGCAAAATGAGGTCTTCGAAGGCATTGTTGGCTGTAAAAGCTCCCACGAAACATAGAACAACGATTATGGGAACGACATAGTGAAACGGGTAAAAAGCCATTTTGGAGATGGGTTTTGCCAGGGCGAGGCAAAGGCTCGCGGCGATTACATTGGCGATGACCAGGGTCCAGATTACGGCGAAGACGTAGTTTATCTGTGTTGTCAGCATAGTTGGCCCGGGCTGCAGACCCACCGCGAGGAAAACGATGAGTATAAGGGCGGTGGCGGTGCTGCCGGGGATGCCGAAGGCAAGAGCGGTGATGTAGGCTCCTCCTTCCACGGAATTGTTGGCGGATTCCGGTGCTATAACCCCGCGAATGTCTCCTTGTCCGAACTTACCATTTTTACTGGTCTGGGCTGCGTGTCCGTAGGCAATCCAGGCAGCTACAGGCCCGCCGATACCTGGGATAAAACCGATCCATGCGCCAATGAAAGAACTGCGAATCATCAAGAACCAGTGCCGGAAGCTGTCTTTAATCCCTTCCATCAAACCTGACCCATAAGTCGTTTTACGGGCGATGCTGGTTCCGCCGACTGCCATGGAGATCACTTCAGGTATCCCGTAGATACCGAGGGCTACCAGTACCAGCTTAATACCGTCCCAGAGGTAAGGTTCCCCGAAAACATACCTTGGAACCCCGGACTTGGGATCGAGCCCGATCATCATTATTAAAACGCCAAAACATCCTGCAGCCAGTCCTTTAAACGGGGACTTGCCGCTGAGCACTCCTACCATACTGATACCCCAGAGCGCCAGCATGAAGTATTCCGGCGAACCCAGCGCCAGGACGAGAGGGCGGAGGATAGGTATAGAGAAGGTAAGTACGATTGCCCCGAAAATACCGCCCAGGGCTGATACCGTCAACCCGGCTCCAATGGCCCTGGCTCCTTCTCCCCTCTTAGTCATGGGAAATCCGTCGACTACCGTGGCCAGGGAGGAGGAACCGCCAGGTATGCCGGTAAGCACTGAGGTTATGGTGCTACCCGTACCTGAGATACAGTCCATGGAAACCAGGAAAGCGATAGCGGCATAGGGGTTCATGGTCATAGCGAAAGGAAGGGACATGGCAATCAGGGCAGTACTTCCTATGCCGGGCAATATTGCCACGATGGTCCCCAGGGAAATGCCGATGAGCATGAGGGCCAGGAGATTCGGCTGGATGACGTGTAAAAAACCTTCTAAAGAAGCTTCCCACATATTATTATCCCAAAGTCAAAATTTTATATTGGCGGGAGTCCTTAACCAGGAAAACCTTTGTACGCCAGAGCCCCGAGAAAACGGTTCAGGTTATTTCGCCGTGAACCGGGGCTCCGGCGACAAATTATCCGAATGCAGAAAGCAATATATGGCATCCATGAACTTAATTACAGGACGCCTGATTTACCCCAAACGTTGAAGGTAATATTTTTGCCTTTCAGCTGTCCGGTTATGTTACTGATTTAAATGTATGTTATTCTTTTGGCGATATTTTTACTTGGGTGCTTTTAAAAAGCTTGTGGCTGCCAGGGCCCAGCTTGGCCATTCGTCTTTAGGTTTCTTCGAGGTAAAGAAAGCAACGGGAGCACTGGCCATAACGTTGAACTGCATGTCTGCAATCATGATGTCGGTTGACCCGTCCCAGAGGATGCCTCCCCGGGTGTACCTGCCCAGGGCCCAGCCCGCGATGAAATTGCCTCTTTCATCGGCAACTACAGTTTCTTCCAGGGCTCCGATAGAGCCGAATCCATCGTGGAACATAATGTTGTATTCATTATGGGGGGTGAACCCTGATCCCAGGATGGCAATAGTGGTTTTGCTGTTTAGATCGCTAATGGGCGGGTAGACAACCAAGTTGGGAGCTGGAGCCTGTTGCGCTGCTTTTGCCTGGGTAAACACCAGCGCCGAACCCAGCACTATAACAAGGGCCATTAAAATAAATAGGTACTTTTTCATCGAAATCCTCCTTGAAGATATTTTATTGCCTTGGGGTTATCAGGTTTATAAAGCGTGTTTTCGAAACGCCCAACTACCTGAACTTTTTGATGTCTGTGACTGATTGATGGACTCTTGAGGCCACCTCCTTTCATAATGAAACTGTTCTCAATTGATACCTTAAGAGATCATTTTATGATATCGAACTTCTTCTGCAAATTCCTGCCGTATTCAAGGGCTTCCTCCGGGGCGTCAAGAATTTCTTTCATGTTATTGTCCGTCTCTTTCCCGATACCGACATCATATGCTTCGCTGACAATCTTCCTCATCAACTCGTCGAACTTGGTATCCTTGGCCATTTTTGCGTATGATTCTGTTAAAATATTCATTATATTGTCGGGGGTATTTGGGGGCGCGGCCAGGGATTTGTCAACCATGCTTGGGCCAATCCAGGCGAGATAAGCCTGCCAGGGCACGCCGGTCGGTTTCTTATCTCCCAAAACCTCGGTAAAAACGGGAACATCAGGAAAATCAGGACGGCGATGGAATTTACCGTCTTTGAGGGTACCGATGGTGGTAATCGTTTCGGCCAGACCCTCTTCTTTCATACGCTGGATGATAAAGGCGTTGGATGTTCCGAAGATATCTATTTCGCCGCGCCGGAAAGCCAGTTCCATTTCACTGGTGCCGCCGAACCCTGTAATCCAGCGGACGTTCCACCCGAGGAATTCCCGTCCCCACAGAAGTATTGCGTTCCACGTTTCCTCGCCCTCTTTTGTTCCCACAACCAGGGGCTTAGCCCCGGGATCGGTAAGGCGGGCTTTTTGTCCTTTACTGACCATTATCACGCTCTCAGCTCTCATGACGTTGCCCACATGCCTGTATTTGGTCAGGTCATATTTTATTATGGAGCGGTCACGAAGCTGCATGGAAATTGGGGATGAAGAGTTCTGGAGCAGCGTAAAACCGTCGGGCTTTGTTTTCGTGTAGAAAATGTTATTGGCAATTCCACCGGCTGCGCCCGGCTGGTTCCGTACCACGATTTTAGGGTTCCCGGGAATGTACTTGGGCATAATTCCCGATGTTATGCGGGCGATAGTGTCGGTGCCGCCGCCTGCTGCCGACTCAACTATAAATTCGATGGTTTTCCCCTGGTAGAAGGGAGCACTCGAGGTTGCTGTTGGCCGGGGTGTGGGGACTGAAGGGGTGGGTGTGGTAACGGGCCTGGGGGTGGCGACACCCGGGGGAGCCATAGTAGACCTGGGCGTAACGCCGGCCAGTGTTGGCGCCGCGGGTGGCTGGGTAAATATTGGACCGCAGCCGACAATTAA
>JAUYHV010000243.1 GCA_030689845.1 Dehalococcoidia bacterium | reverse complement strand
CAGCTTATACCGGAAAGCTCGGTTTTTAAACCCGGCCTGCCCTTCAAGGTCCTGGTTATATCCGAAAGCCCCGGCAACGAGCCCCTGGACAGGGCTGTAAATATAAAGGTGATATCCCGTAATGCACGCTCCCGACAGGTGGAATCCAAAGAATATAACGTTACCACGCTCAACGGCAAATACCTGCTGTCCCTGGTACCCGTTGAAAGCGCCGTAACATTGGAGATAACGGTTTCAGCGAATGGTGTTACTACCAGGAAAACTATTGGAGCCGGGTATTCCCCCTCCGGGAACTTTATTCACCTGGAACAGAGCAGCGCGGGAGTCCCCCGGGTGGGTGACGAAATCTCCTTCAAAGTGTACTCCACCAGGGAGGCGTCAACTTTTTACTATGAAGTTATTTCCCTGGGACGCGTGGTCTTTTCCGATTACAGCAAAAAACCTGCTATTTCCTTTAAAGCCACCCCCGGGATGGCGCCGTCGTCAAAGCTTCTCGTATATCAAATCCTGCCCAACGCCGAGGTGGCCGCGGATGAACTTCCTTTCAAGGTAACGGCGGACTATCCTCATAAATCCGAGGTGAAGTTTGATAAAAACGAAGTCATGCCGGGACAGGAGGTCAGGATAGAGTTTAAAACGGAGGGACCCGGCAGGGTGGGGCTCCAGGTGGTGGACCGCTCCGTTTTTATCCTGGCCGAAAACAGGCTCAACCTTCAGCAGGTCTTCGACGAACTGGAGGAGCTTTATATGAAACCGCAGGTGGAACTCCATGCCGCTTCCCCCATCCCGCCGGACATATACCGCGGGGCCAAAGAAGTGTTCGAAAACAGCGGTTTCGTCATTCTCAGCAGCAAAACGGTGCCTTCCGGTGAGGAATACAAAAAGGACCTTTTCAATGCCCGGGGAGGCCCTGCCGGTGGTGATGGAGGATTTGCACCACCTCCTTTTCCCCCGATGCCCCTTATGGCTGTATCCGAAGCAGCCAAGGATGCCGCGGGTACACCATCAGCCCCGCCGCAGGCAGCCGGACAACTGGCCGAGGTCCAGAGGATCAGGCAGTTCTTCCCGGAAACGTGGCTGTGGCAGACCGTGGATACCGACCTGAACGGCAGGGCGTACCTGCAGGTAACCGCGCCGGATACCATTACCACCTGGAAGCTGTTTGCCGTGAGCATGTCGAAAGACAAAGGGTTGGGGATAGCCGAAAGCCAGCTTAAAACTTTCCAGCCTTTTTTCCTTTCCATAGACCTGCCCTATTCGGTTATCCGGGGCGAGACCTTCCCGGTCAAAGTAGCCATTTACAACTACCTGGACATTGAACAGGACATCCTGGTAGAACTGTCCCCGGCGCCCTGGCTGGAAATCCTCGACCCGGCAGGTAAAAGCATAAAAATCGGGCCCAACGACATCGGCGGCGTAGAGTTTAAGATACGCCCGACCAGGCTGGGAATTAACGACGTAAAGATTACCGCCCGGAGCAGCCGGTTTGCCGACGCCGTGGTCAAGCCGTTAATCATTGAAGCCGAGGGAGTTGAACGGGAGGAGACACAAAACGTTATCCTCAGCGCCGGGAACTCCGCCGTTTTAAATACGGAACTCCCCCTGGCCATCGTTGACGGCTCGGGCAGGGTTTACCTCGCCGTTACGGGGAGTTACCTGACACAAACCCTCGAGGGGCTGGAAAACCTCCTGAAGATGCCTTTCGGCTGCGGTGAGCAAAACATGATTCTCCTCGCGCCCAATATATTTGTCACGGAATACCTCTCCGAAACGGGCCAGATTAAACCCGAGATTATGGCCAAGGCCGAGAAACTTATGCTCACCGGCTACCAGCGGGAACTGACCTACAGGAGGCAGGACGGGAGTTTCTCCGCTTTCGGGCAAAACGACAGGGAAGGCAGCCTGTGGCTGACGGCTTTCGTTCTCAAAACCTTTGCCCAGGCGAAAGACCTTATTTATATAGACTCCTCGGTCCTTGACGAAGCAAAAGCATGGATAGTAAAGCATCAGGACCCCGCCGGCTACTTCGATCCCGTGGGCTTTGTGGCCCACCAGGAAATGATGGGAGGGGTTTCCGGGAGGGATGCCCTTACAGCTTACGTAGCCATCGCACTGCTGGAAGCCGGTGACAGGGCGGCCGCGGGACCGGCGGTGCGTTACCTGGAAAACAGTCTTGCAGGGATGGAAAGCCCGTATACGGTTGCCGTCACCGCTTATGCCCTGGAACTGGCTGGAAGCCAATTTAAAGATAAAGCCTACGAAAAGCTGATGTCCCTGGCTTCCCAGGATGAAAACGGGCTTTACTGGTCCAGCCCCCTGCCCGGCCCCCTGCCCCAGGCAGGCATACGCGCCCCACGCATCCCCGAAACCAGGACTACCGATATAGAAGCTACAGCTTATGCTGTCCTTGCACTGAATCTGCATGGCGACAGGTTCAACGCCGGCAGGGCCGCCCGGTGGCTCACATCAAAACGCAACGCCTACGGGGGTTACGGCAGCACCCAGGACACCGTGGTTACCCTCCAGGCGCTCACAGAGTATGCCAGGAAGGGCAAAACGGATGTGGACCTGAAACTTACCCTGGATATGGGAAAAGACAAAAAAGAAATCAAGCTGAACGGCGAAAATGCCGACGTATTGCAGCTTATCGAGATTCCCTCTTCCGGCCAGTTAAACATCCGGGCCGAGGGCAAGGGCGACGCGGTGCTCCAGATTGTAAAAAGGTACAACCTGCCCGGCGTCGAAAAAGAGGGATTCCAGGCTTTCAACATCCGTGTGGACTACGACACTTCGGTAGTAGCCGTAAACGACATAGTCAAGGTTAAAGCTGACATCGAATTCAACCCGGCAATGCAGGTCAAGGCGGAGATGGTAGTCCTGGATATATCCGTTCCCACGGGTTTCGCGGCTTTGAGCGGCTCCCTGGACCAAATAATCAGTTCCTCGGAAAAAATACAGCGCTATGACGTCTCGGGAAGGAAGGTAATCTTCTATATTGTGGACATGTCCCCGGGGGAGAAACTCAGCCTTTCCTTCGATATTAAAGCCCTGTTCCCTGTTAGAGCGGAAGGCACTGCCACCCTGGCATATTCATATTACAACCCGGAACAAAGAGGAGAGGCCCTCTCAAAAAACATCGTGGTCAGCGATTAAGGCCATAATTAACCAGATAGCCCCCTCTCTGATAGAGAGGGGGCTATCTTTTTATGTAAACATTTTTATACACCGTTCACCGGGACGGCTTCCACACCAGCCAGTTCCAAGGCCCACCCCATCCCTCACCCCAATCCAACAATTTGCCCCATGGCCGGTATCCGGAGCAAGTCCGGCCAACGGGAATAGCAATTACTGGGGGAAAATAGTGGTGATTAAAATAT
>JAUYHV010000242.1 GCA_030689845.1 Dehalococcoidia bacterium | reverse complement strand
CAGCTGTCCAGGGAGTTTTGCAAGCACTTCACAGCCGATGGAACATCCTTCTGCCAGTTCTCGCTGAACCTGGTAGAGAATTCCAGGGCTTTCTCCCGGCTGGAAGCGTAGAAGATTGAACGGATATCATCTGCCACCTTTTGTTTCAGTTTCCGGGGTACCTTAGCCAGGACATTCCGTGCAACGTGGACCTGACACCTTTGAACCTTTCCCTGGGGGAACTCCTGCCTGAAGACTTTCTCCAGTCCCGGTAGTCCGTCCATAATACCCAAAGTAACCGTCTGGCAGTCCAGACCACGACGTTTCAAGTCCTTAAAGGTCTCCCGCCAACTGCTGGCCGATTCCTTATCTCCTGATTGAAGGCCGATGACCTGTTTTTGACCGTCTTCGGTTACCCCGATTACCACCAGTACCGAGACCTTCTCGATAGTTCTGGCAACGCGCATCTCAAAGTAAACACCGTCACAGAATAGGTATTTAAATCTCAGCATAGAGAGATTGCGATTGCGCCAGCTTTCTATAGCTTGAACCAGTTCCCGGCTGCACCGACTCACTTCCCCGGAGGATATCTTGTGGCCTATTAACCGGTGGGAAATCATGGACAGAGTCCTGGTGCTCACCCCGCTCAAGAACATCACCGCGATATCCTGTCTCAGTTCATCCTCATACTGCTTGCTCTTAGGGATGACCTGAGTCTGATATTCTCCTTTCCGATCCCGGGGTACTCGCAGCGCAACTTCACCGATGCCTTTAAGGGTAAAATCGCGGGGATACGAGCCATTGCGATGATTCGACTCGCCTTCCACTCTTTCGTAGGGCTGTCTCGCTAAAAAACGGGTGAGTTCCAGCTTCATTATCTCGCTCAAGTATTCCCCTACCGCTTTCGGTAATTTTGTTTTTATCATTCCTAATATTTTATCCGGCTGCTCCTGAATTTCTTTGAAAACCTGGACTGCTTCTGATACACTGATCTCGAGTTTCACGGGCGCTTCTCCTTTTCTGTTGTTTTATTTCTCTCAATAAAACCTTGTAAAGGAAAGCGCCCCTTTTTTCAACCCCTCCAGAATTTCACACAAAAGATTTTACACTACCATATTGCCTCTTTGGGCTAATACCAATATCCACCTTTTCCTTACCACAAATCATCCATTTGCGGGATATGCAATACGTATGGGATAGCCTATTATGTTAAGTATGAAATATGGTTTACTAAAAAGTAGATGCCGTTATCACGGGAACACCGCCATGAAAATACTTATTATCGAGGTATTAATTTGTGAACAGGGTTAACAATCACAAGAAACAAGTGCGCATTCTGGCAGTCGATGACGAAGAACATATCCGGAAATTTTATAAAGACGTGCTTGGAATGGCAGGGTATAGCGTCGATACCGCTGCCGATGGCAATTCAGCGCTAACCCTGTTAGAGGAGCGACCGCCGGATATTGTAATCCTGGATATCGTAATGCCGGGGCTTGATGGCTATCAGGTTTTAAGTCTTTTAAGGCAACGCTCCGACGTCCCCGTAATAATGGTTACCGGAAATCCTGGAAAAATCTTCATCTCACAGTCTTTTGGCTTGGTGGCGGATGATTATATAACGAAGCCATTTAATCCCCAAGTACTCTTAGCTTGTATCCAGACGAAGTTGGAACGCAGTAATGACACGGGTATTGCATAAGTCGGGTATTCTCATGTATAGATAGTTTTAATTATTATTAAGTGATTTCTTCCTTATAAGCACACATTATTGGATCGTGGTCCGGTTTAACAATTTTGTGGTTTGTTTAGTGGTTACCATTTAGATAAAATAT